>NZ_JBEOPM010000004.1:0-256693 GCF_040310165.1 Shewanella sp. AC91-MNA-CIBAN-0169 | reverse complement strand
GCAGTCGTTTCCAACTGTTATCCCCCTCGACTGGGCAGATCCCTAGGCATTACTCACCCGTCCGCCGCTCGTCACCTCAGGAGCAAGCTCCTTTGTGTTACCGCTCGACTTGCATGTGTTAGGCCTGCCGCCAGCGTTCAATCTGAGCCATGATCAAACTCTTCAATTAAAGTTCTTTTGAAAACCCCACTCTTATAAATAAGAACGACGCTTTCGGCTCAATGAATTCTGATTTCATTAATTAGACTCGGAAGAATCAATTAAATGTTTGTACATATTACTATGAACACTCATCGTTGCATTGAGTTGTAATTTTTTGATTGCCAACATTCCGAAGAACAGAAGACAATTTCGAATAACTCAATACCTGTGAATGTCCACACAGATTACTTGATAAATTGTTAAAGAGCTTGATGTCGATTTTTCAGACATCGCCATCAGACGCTAGGTCGTTGGCTTGGGCTGCGTATTCTACGCATTCCCTTTATTGCGTCAAGTGTTTTTTCAAACTTCTTTTCGCCTGTTACCAACACCACTAAGTAGTTATTAATAACGCTAACTGGTTTTCGCTTTCGCTGTATGCCGTGTCAGTGGATGCGCATTATAGGCAGCTTAAGATTTAGTGCAAGCGCTTTTGTGCAAAAAAATGATCTTTTTATGATCTTTTATTCATTTGAGCACTTAACTACATGATACCCACTATTTACCCCCAAAGTTATCCACAAAGGGTGAATTTATCAGTCAGTTTTATTATCCCAGAAACAAAAAAGGTAGCGAATAATCGCTACCTTTTTTATCTAACATCAATAGTGAACAGAGAGTTAACTGAGTTTACCGTGACATTGTTTGTACTTTTGTCCTGAACCACATGGGCACGGATCGTTACGGCCTATTTTCTCACCTTCACGGATGACTGTTTTAGGCGCTTCTATTTGTTGCTCTGCTGTATCACTTAATGCTTCTGCTGCTGCGTGTTGATAAGCCAGTTTAATCTTTGCATCTTCATCACGGCGACGCTGCTCCATTTCATCAACATCTGACTGCGCTTGAACTTGTACTTTAGACAGTACGCTTATCACGTCATTTTTCAGTGTTTCAAGCAATTGTTGGAATAATTCAAACGATTCACGCTTATATTCTTGCTTTGGATTTTTCTGTGCATAACCGCGTAAATGAATACCTTGGCGTAAGTGATCCATGGCAGCTAAGTGCTCTTTCCAGAGTCCATCTAGTGTTTGCAGCATTACCGCTTTTTCAAATTGACGTAATACTTGTGCACCGACCATCTCTTCTTTAGCTTTATATAATTCACTCCATGACGTTAGAATCCGTTCGCGTAACGTTTCTTCATGCAGATTATCATCTTGATCTAACCATTCTTGAATTGTTAGCTTTAGGCCAAACTCATTACCAAGGCGTTGTTCAAGCCCCGGTACATCCCAAAGTTCTTCAAGTGATTGCGGTGGAATATATTGATCGACAATTCCACTTATCACATCTTGTTCGATATTCTGGATAGTGTCTTGAATACTTTCAGCATCCATTAGCTCGTTACGCTGTGCATATACAACTTGACGTTGATCGTTAGCGACATCATCATATTCGAGCAATTGCTTACGGATATCAAAGTTACGAGCTTCAACTTTACGTTGAGCGTTTTCAATAGCACGTGATACCCAAGGATGCTCAATAGCCTCACCCTCTTCCATACCGAGCTTTTTCATCATGCCAGATACTCGATCTGAAGCGAAGATACGCATTAAGCTATCTTCCATCGACAAGTAAAAACGTGAAGAACCCGCATCACCTTGACGACCAGCACGACCGCGTAACTGATTATCGATACGACGAGATTCGTGACGTTCTGTACCTAGGATGTGCAAACCACCTGCAGCAAGCACTTCATCATGACGTATTTTCCAGTCAGCTTTAATCTTAGCTTTCTGTTCTGCCGTTGGATTATCTAGCGCTTCAATTTCCATGTTCCAGTTACCGCCTAATACGATATCGGTACCACGGCCAGCCATGTTAGTTGCAATAGTCACAGCACCTAAACTACCGGCTTGAGCAACAATCTCTGCTTCTTTTTCATGGAACTTAGCATTGAGCACGCTATGCGGAATGTTAGCTTTTTTCAATAATGAGTTAAGTAGTTCTGATTGTTCAATAGAGACAGTACCCACTAATACTGGTTGGCCACGTTCACGACAACCTTCGATATCTTTAATAATCGCTGCATATTTTTCTGGCGCGGTAAGATAGACCAAGTCGGCCATATCTTTACGAACCATTGGGCGATTTGTAGGAACAACAACGGTATCTAAACCATAGATATGTTGAAATTCGAATGCTTCGGTATCTGCTGTACCTGTCATACCGGCAAGCTTTTCATACTGTCTGAAATAATTTTGGAAAGTGATAGAAGCCAGAGTTTGGTTTTCATTCTGGATTTTAGCGCCTTCTTTGGCTTCGACAGCTTGATGCAAGCCTTCTGACCATCGACGTCCAGGCATAGTACGGCCTGTATGTTCGTCGACAATAATAACTTCATCGTCTTGTACAATATAGTCGATATCTTTTTCAAACAAGGTATGTGCGCGAAGTGCCGCATGAACATGATGCAATAACGAAATGTTCGTCGCAGAATAGAGCGAGTCACCTTCGGCTAACATGCCTTTTTCAATTAATAGCTGTTCAACTTTTTCTTGACCACGTTCAGTTAAATGAACCTGTTTACCCTTTTCGTCAATACTATAGTCACCTTCACCAACATAGTCTTCGGTGTCTTCTTTGTCTTGAGCGATGAGACTTGGGATCAATAAATTAATTTTGGCGTATAATTCAGAGCTGTCTTCTGCCGCACCAGAAATAATCAATGGTGTACGGGCTTCATCAATTAGAATTGAATCGACTTCATCAATAAGGGCATAGTGCAATGGTCGCTGAACGCGCTCTTGTGGAGAAAACGCCATGTTGTCGCGAAGGTAGTCAAAACCAAATTCATTATTAGTACCGTAGGTAATATCTGCGTTGTAGGCTTCTTTCTTTTCGAATGAACCTAAGCCAGCAATGTTAATTCCGACACTTAAACCTAAAAACTCAAATAATGGACGGTTATTCTCAGCATCTCGTGTAGCTAAGTAATCGTTCACAGTAATGATGTGAACACCTTTGCCCGTTATGCCGTTAAGGTAAGCTGGCAAAGTTGCCGTTAGAGTTTTACCTTCACCGGTTCGCATTTCAGCAATACGATTGCTGTCTAAAACCATGCCGCCGAGTAATTGAACATCAAACGGACGCATGTCGAACACACGCTTTGATGCTTCACGTACAACAGCAAATGCTTCTGCCATGATGTTATCTAAGGTTTCGCCATTTTCTAAACGTGTGCGGAACTCTGTCGTTTTTGCTTTGAGTTCTTCATCAGAAAGCTTTTCGTAATCAGCTTCTAATGCATTAATTTGAATAACAATTTTTCCAAGATTTTTCAGGGTGCGGTCGTTGCGACTTCCGAATACTTTTGTCAGTAGTTTGCCTAACATCTTAATCACTTATCTGTTGTAGGTTTGGCTCATTTGAGCGCATTAACCGTTAATATTATTAACTTGCTTTGCGGTAAACGTATTTCTGTGGATCTATTTGTTGTTTACCACGCAGCACTTCGTAATGCACATGGGGGCCGGTTGAACGGCCTGTGCTTCCCATACTGGCAATTTTATCGCCTTTGGCAACGACGTCACCTACGTTTACTGACAGAGATTTATTATGTCCATAGCGAGTGCGAAGACCATTACCATGATCTATTTCGACTAACTCACCATATCCAAGCATGCTTCCTGACCATGTTACAACGCCTGCAGCAGTAGTTGTAACATCTGCCCCTTCTTTGCCGGCAAAATCAATACCTTTATGCATTGTTCGTCGGCCACTAAAAGGGTCATTTCGTAAACCATAGGGCGAAGATAACCAACCTTTATCGATTGGCCGCCCTGATATATAACGCTCTTCATCTATATGGAGATTAGATGCTACTGTTTCAAGTAGTGATAGCTGAACGTTATTATTATCAATTCTAGACGCCAACTTATTCATTTCATCGATAAGCTGGCTTAATTCGACACCATTGCCGATTTCGCTTAACCCGCCGATACCAACTTCTGTAGAGAAATCAAATTGGTCATCAAGGAGGTTATTTTGCGCTACTTGCTGCCCTAGGGCTTCAAGTCGGGTGATTTTGGCCTGCATTTTTGCCACATGAGCAACCAAAGTTGCCAGCTGGGTTTCTGTTGCAGTTTTGAGTTCTACCACTTGTTGCTTTTGCTGTTGGCGAAGCTGTTTATTTTCATCAACTTTCGCTTGTTGGTTAGCAAAACGCTCAGTGCTATATTGATATATTCCTGTGCCAGTGGCCATCAGAATAATAGGTAGGAGTAACCAACGCTTACTAGGTTGCCAGCGCGTTACACCATTTCGACCTTGGATAAAAACTGTTACACTCATAGCCTAATTCAGCCATCTTATTATCATATGAAAAAGCCCCCTCAAGATCTCAGCAATTTAGTTCATTTGTCTGGGAGACTGCCTGAACTGGCCGAGAAAGCAGAACTACTTAATAATCTGAATCGATATGTCAAACAGACGTTAAATGGTCCTGTGGCAGAGCAGCTAAAAGTTGCTAATATCCGCCAGGGTGTTCTTGTTATTGAAACGACATCTGCAGCATGGGCTGCAAGAATAAACTTTCAAAAGCAGAAGCTATTAAAACAACTTCAAACTGACACACTTCCGATGCTTACCGCTATAGAGGTGAAAGTCAATCCTGGGCTTGCCTTAGCAAAACCACAATCTCAACCTAATCAAAATGTGATCAGCACCACTGCAGCACAACATATTGAAGCATTAGCTGCACATGTTGATGGTTCTTTAGGTGAAAAACTAAAACGGCTGGCTGCATTAGCCAGCCGTAATAGGCAATCTTAACTGATTAAACGTGCGCTAACGCACCTGGAACCATGAAGCTGACAGGCACATCAGCCTCTTTATCAAAGCTTACCAACTCCCACGCATCTTGCTGAGCAAGTAATGCACGCACAAGTTGGTTGTTTAACGCATGACCAGTTTTATAAGCTGAAAATTCGCCGACGATGGCATGACCAGCAACATATAAGTCACCAAATGCATCGAGGATTTTATGCTTAACGAATTCGTCTTCATAACGCAGACCATCAGGGTTTAATACACGATATTCGTCAAGTACAACGGCATTTTCCATGCTGCCACCTAGTGCAAGATTATTCGCACGTAGGTATTCAATATCTCGCATAAAACCAAATGTTCTGGCACGACTAATGTCTTTCACAAACGCTGATGTCGAAAAGTCCATCACCATGTGTTGTTGACTACGAGCAATTTCTGGATGATCAAAGTCAATTCTAAAATCAACTCTAAAGCCTTTAAAAGGTTTTAACTCAGCCCATTTATCGCCATCTTCAACACGCACAGGTTTGATGATTTTTAGGTATTTTTTAGCTGCAGCTTGTTCTTTAATTCCTGCACTTTGCAGTAAGAACACAAATGGGCTTGCACTGCCATCCATAATCGGGATTTCTGGTGCATCGACTTCGATAATTGCATTATCGATGCCTAAGCCGGCAAGTGCCGCAAACAAATGCTCAATGGTTGATATTCTAATCCCAGCATCGTTTACAAGGGCGGTACACATTGTGGTTTCACGAACCATATCAGCTTTGGCTGGGATAGACACAGCAGGGCTAAGATCGGTACGTTTTAGTACAATCCCTGTATTCACTGGTGCGGGCATAATGCATAGAGTCACTTTGTTGCCGGAGTGTAATCCGACCCCAGTGCTCTTCACCATTTTTTGAACAGTTCTTTGAAAAATCATTCAGTCGCCCATAAATATCAATATTAAACAAATAGTTGCAAAAATAGCCTTAGGCTATCATGCATAACTGGTACAACATGCTACCATAAATTTAGCTTTTCACAAAAAAAACGCCAAACACAGAGTAAATGTATAAACCTGCTTGCAAAATAACCTTTTTCGCACACTTCGCTCATTAATCACGCAAAAACATAACGTTTTATCCGTGTATTAATCAGCTTGCTTACGCAAAAATGCCGGAATATCAAGATAGTCAGCATCAGTACGCTGTACAGGTTGAGGCTGCGGAACAGCATTACCTTTTGGCGCAGCGTAACTTTGTTGTGTCATCACTTCATCAACAGGTTCTGGACGCGGCTCTATTACAACAGGTTCTGGACGAGCAACAGGCTTAGACACTAATTGAATGTCTGGCTTTTTCTCTGCGCCGATACCTGTAGCAACAACAGTTACACGTAACTCATCGCTCATTTCAGGATCAATGACAGCACCGACTACAACAGTGGCATTGTCTGATGCATAAGCTTTAACGTGGTTACCCACGGTTTCAAGCTCTTCGATAGTAATATCCATACCTGCAGTAATGTTGACTAACACACCGCGAGCACCGGCTAAGTCGATATCTTCAAGTAATGGGCTCGCAACCGCAGCTTCTGCAGCTTCTTCAGCGCGATCATCACCACGAGCAACACCGGTACCCATCATGGCATTACCCATTTCGGACATAACAGTTTTCACATCGGCGAAATCGACGTTGATTAGACCAGGACGAGTAATTAGCTCAGCAATACCTTGAACAGCACCAAGTAATACATTGTTAGCTGCAGCAAAAGCATCAAGCAATGAAGTACCACGACCCAATACTTTTAATAGCTTTTCATTGGGGATCGTAATTAACGAATCCACATGTTTAGCTAACTCGGCAATACCAAGTTCTGCATAGGCCATGCGCTTTTTACCTTCAAAAGGAAAAGGCTTGGTCACAACTGCAACGGTTAGAATACCTTCTTCACGGGCAATTTCTGCCACAACAGGAGCAGCACCAGTACCGGTACCACCACCCATGCCGGCAGCGATAAAGATCATGTCTGACCCTTTAATTGCAGCACGAATATTCTCGCGGTCTTCTTCAGCGGCTTGACGACCCACATCTGGGTTTGCGCCCGCACCGAGACCTTTAGTCACGTCGCGGCCAAGCTGAATAGTTGAACCAGCACTTGATTTACGTAGTGCTTGTGCATCTGTATTGGTAACGATAAATTCAACACCTTCGATGCTGTGTTTTACCATATGTTCGACCGCGTTTCCGCCGCCGCCACCGACGCCGATGACTTTAATCACCGCTTCGTCTGAATGTGTATCCATGATCTCAAACATTGTCTGATCTCCATTTGTCTGCGTTATTAAAATTCACCCTTAAACCAACTTTTGACCCGATTCAAAAAGCTGGTAACCCCTTGGCGCTCAGGTCGTTCGAACTGTCGTTCGATGACTCGTCTTGCGCCATAATGAAGCAACCCTATTCCTGTTGAATAAATAGGTTGATCAACATATTCGTATAACCCTTTTACTGGTAGCGGTGATGCGACACGAACTGGCATACCAAAGGTTGCTTCAGCAATATCAACGGCACCCGATATCGAGGACGTTCCTCCAGTAAGCACAATCCCTGCTGCAATTTGATCTTCTAGACCGCTATCTTGTAACTGCTTGAGAACAAGCTCAAACAATTCTTGATATCTTGGCTCCACCACTTCTGCCAGAGTATGGCGTGACATGCTACGTGAAGGACGACCACCCACTGACGGTACTTCAATACTGTCTTCACGGCTTACCGTAGAACTTCTGGCACTGGCAAACTGCACTTTTATTTGTTCAGCATGCGTTAACGGTGTTCTGAATATCTTGGCGATGTCACTTGTGACTTGGTTACCCGCTACCGGAATAACTGCACAATGACGTAATGCGCCGTTGGTATATACAGCAATATCGGTTGTGCCACCACCAATATCAACAATACACACGCCTAAATCTTTCTCATCATTTGTGAGCACAGAGTCTGCAGAAGCGATGCCCGAAAATACCAAATCATCTACTTTTAAACCGCAACGCTCGACACTCTTAGTAATGTTTTTGGCCATATCATTAGCACAAGTAACAATATGAGCTTTGGCTTCCATACGCATGCCCGACATACCAATTGGGCTCTTAATGCCGTCTTGAACGTCAATTGAATACTCTTGCGGCAATACATGCAAAATACGACGTTCTGTCGGGATCTTAACCGAGCGTGCGGTATGGATTACATTATCGACGTCTTCTTGGGTGACTTCTTCGTCGTTAATCGACACCATGCCATTTTCATTTTGGCAGGCAATATGTTTACCCGAAATACTTAAGTACACCGATGAAACCTGGCAATCAGCCATTAACTCGGCTTGATCTAACGCCCGTTGCACACTGCGCACTATAGAGTCGAGATCATTCACGCCGCCTTTATCCATGCCGCGAGAAGGATGATTACCTAAACCAATGACACTAATCTCACCATCAGGTAATACTTCACCAATGATCACTGCGACCTTGGATGTCCCTATATCTAACCCCACGATGAGGTTTCTTTCCTGATTTTTGGTCATTTATTGTCGACTCTCTTTTTTGAATCATCCCAACCTACGGCGAACCCGGTATCGTAACGTAAATCAACGGTCGCAATTGGTTTTTCACTTTGCTTCAAAGTTGGATACACATTAATAAAGCGTTGTATCCGTGACATTTTATCTTCTCGCCCAAGCTCTATTTCAATTCCGTTAGCCAGTACAGCATGCCACGCATGGCGAGGACTTAAGCGTAAACTGACCAACTTAAACTCGTTTATTGTCAATAAATCATCTAACTGCTGGTAGCTGGTCAATACTTCTATTTCTGTCCCTTCTGGGCCAGATAACTTGGGTAAGGCATCATGTTCTGAATGCGCAAACGCATCAAAAACCTCACCGTTAATATTAAGCCAAGACACTTCGTTCCAATGCGCTACAGCTTGTTGTTCTTGTAAGGTAACCTTAAACTTTGCCGGCCATTCTCGTCTTACTGATGCATGATAAACCCACGGCAATGCTTCTAATGCTTTTTGTACATCCACCACATCTGCGCTAAAAAAACTACTTTGCATTAATGACTGTAATGCATTTTTAATTTCGTCATCGGTGGTATAAATTCGCTCACCTTTAATAGCAACCGCTTCAATAGGCAATGCATCAGCATCGTTTAACAACTCGTGTAGTTGCACACAACCCCAAACAACGGTGCCAAGCACACTGCATAAAAACACTACACCAGTGCAAAAATACCAATTAACACGAGCTAATTTATGTTTTAGTTGCCGCCCTTTATCGCTCCACGACACCTTAAATCCGCCTCTGACGTTGTTCCGGAGTTAACTCCAAAAGATCGGTCATTATATAGACCAATTCATAAGGTTTAAAGCTCGATTTTCACACACAATAATTGGTGAAAAATCAATCACTTTATTGCTCTTCTACAAGCACTTTACAACCCAAATTATTCTGAGCTAATTCTTTCGATAAAGCACCTATATTGCCCGCACCCTGGGTCATAAATAAATCCCCATGTTGCAACACATCAGGTAATACTGCCGCTAGTTGATCTGGACTGGCGACAAAAATAGGATCTATTTGACCTCGTAATCTAATTGAACGGCATAAAGCGCGCCCATCGGCACCCGGGATAGGAGCTTCACCCGCTGCATAAACATCTAATAATAATAAACAATCTACCTGCGACAATACATCGACAAAGTCTTCATATAAGTCACGCGTACGGCTGTAACGATGCGGTTGATATGCCATCACTAAACGCTTGTCTGGCCAACCTGCTCGCGCTGCTTTAATCGTTGCTAATACTTCACTTGGATGATGGCCGTAGTCGTCCACGAGCATGACACTGCCATTAGGTGTTTCAAATTCACCTAAATGCTGAAAACGACGACCTATACCTTCAAACTCTGCAAGTGCTTGTACAATCGCACTATCATCGATGTCATCTTCACTGGCGACAGCAATCGCGGCTAAAGCGTTAAGAACGTTATGTTCACCTGGCAAATTAAGTACAATATCAACATTATCTTTGCCATGACGCTTAACCGTAAAGCTTGACTGGTGACCATTTTGTGCAAAATTAATCGCCTGGACATCAGCCTCTTCACTGAAACCATAGGTCACAACTTGGCGGCCAATACGTGGCATAATTTCGCGGATCACTTCATCATCAATACACATTACTGCGACGCCATAAAACGGCAGATTATGTAAAAAATCGATAAAAGTGGTTTTCAGTTTCTCAAAGTCGCCACCATAGGTATCCATGTGATCGGCTTCGATATTGGTGATCACACTGACCATTGGCTGCAAATGCAAAAAGCTTGCATCGCTTTCATCTGCTTCAGCAATAAGGTAACGACTGGTGCCTAGGCGTGCATTGGTACCTGCGCTATTAAGTAAACCACCAATCACAAATGTTGGATCACGGCCAGCTTGACCATATACACTGGCAATTAAGCTCGTCGTGGTGGTTTTACCATGAGTGCCGGCTATCGCAACACCATGACGATAGCGCATTAACTCAGCCAGCATCTCTGCACGGCGTACAATCGGAATACGTAATTCTTTAGCGGCAATAATCTCAGGATTTTGCGGGTTAATGGCAGTCGAAACGACAACAACATCAACCTGTTCAACGCTTTGGGCCTGATGGCCAATAATGATTTTTGCGCCAAGACTCGCCAAACGCTCAGTTACGCTATTGATAGCGATATCTGAGCCGCTTATTTGATAACCTTCGTTCACAAGCACTTCCGCAATACCACCCATGCCGGCACCACCGATGCCAACAAAATGAATGCGCTTAATCCGTCTCATTTCAGGGATCATGCTACGAAGCTGTGCGTATCTTTCTGTCTTAGTCATTTCAACCCTTTCTCGCAAATGAGGCACAAATATCTGCTACTCGTTGAGTCGCATCTAATACCGCTACGCCTCTTGCCTTATGACCCATTTGGGCTAGTTCTTGTCTATTTTCAGCAAATAACTGCAATTTCTCAGCAAGGTTATCTGCATTTAAAATGGTTTGTGGTAATAAAAATCCTGCGCCAGCATCAACAAGTACTGATGCATTCACAGTTTGATGATCATCCACTGCATGAGGATACGGCACTAAAATACTCGGTAAACCCACGGCTGCCAGTTCGGACACTGTAAGGGCACCGGAACGGCAAACCACTACATCGGCCCAACGATAAGCGGCTTCCATATCATCAATAAATTCTGCAACATTGACACTGTCTGATTGGCCAAGTTGTTGATAACTCGACTTTACTGTTGTTTGGTTATTTTTGCCCACTTGGTGCCAAACTGTCAGAGAATGATATTTACTCAGATGAGCCACCACAGCAGGCATGACATCATTCAATACTTTGGCACCTAAACTGCCACCTACCACCAATACTCTTAACGCATCGGCTTGCGGTGTTTTAATTTGTGCGCCTAACTCAATCAGCTCTTGGCGGATGGGATTACCCACAACCTCAACATTAGCGACGCTACTGGTAAAGGTATTGGGGAATGCACACAACACTTTTTTGGCAATCTTAGATAACAACTTATTGGTTAATCCTGGAATCGCATTTTGCTCATGCAACACGACAGGAATACCTGACAATTTTCCGGCCACTCCGCCCGGGCCGCTGGCAAAACCGCCCATGCCTAGAATCACATCGGGTTGAAAATCATCAATTACCGCTTTGGCTTGAATAATTGAACGGATAATTTTAAATGGTGCCGCTAACTTACGTATAAGCCCATTACCACGCACACCTTTAATATCGATAAATTCAATATCAAATCCGTGTTGAGGCACTAAACGCGCTTCCATTCGGTCGGCAGTACCTAACCAACGTATTTGCCAACCTTTCTCCGCTAAATACTTCGCCACTGCAAGTGCAGGAAAAACATGACCACCCGTACCGCCAGCCATAATTAATATCTTAGGAGAACGACTAATATTACTGTTCATTAACTGGTTCTCCCTTGTACGGCTTGCACCAAACTAACTCGACGTTCATGATCTATCCTAACAAGCAACATCACCGCAGCAGTCATAATCCACAAACTACTGCCACCATAGCTAATAAACGGTAGGGTTAACCCTTTGGTTGGTAACATACCAATACTGGCCCCTACGTTAACTACGGTCTGAAAACAAATCCAAATACCAACACCATAGGCGACATAACTTTCAAAAGGGCGCTGCATTTTTAAACATAAATTACCCAATCTAATCGCACGTATAGCAATAAAAAATAATGTGCATAACACCACCATAATACCGGTAAACCCCAGCTCCTCACCGATAACAGCAAAGATAAAATCAGTGTGTGCCTCAGGTAAATAAGCCAGCTTCTGAATACTGTTACCTAAACCCTGACCAAACCAATCGCCTCGGCCATAAGCCATTAAGGACTGCGTCAACTGATAACCACTGCCAAATGGGTCTTCCCACGGATCCATAAACGAGGTCACACGTCGCATACGGTAGGGTTCGAATAGCACCAGTAATACGAAGGTCGCTACGCCAAGTAATATCAACACCATAAAGTCTGTAATGCGCGCGCCAGCCAGAAACAACAAGCTTACCGTACACACAAACAACACCACCACGGTGCCTAGGTCAGGCTGTAACAAAATCAATACTGCGAACAAACCGTAAACCCCAATCGGTTTATAGAAGCCTTTACGGTTTTCGCGTAATTCACCATGACGACGTACTAGGTAACCTGCCATGTATACAATAAACACAAACTTGGCCATTTCGGCGACTTGGATCCTAATAGGACCGATAGACAACCAACGACGAGCACCGTTAACCGAAGTACCGATAAACAGTACTGCTATCAATAATACCAACACCGCTAGCATCAGCATGCCGCTGTTTTTTTCCCAATAGCTGACTTCAAACTTCAGTACCACGAAAGCAATCACTACGCAGCCAACAAGGTAAAGCACATGGCGATACATAAAATAAAACGGGTCGCCAGTCAGTTTGGTCGCTTCAGGCATTGAAGCAGACATCACCATAACAAAGCCAAAACACATTAAGCCGACAATCGCGACTAGAAAGCTACGGTCGTATAACGGCATACCCGGTGTATGGTCATCTGATA
The DNA here is from genome assembly GCF_040310165.1 of Shewanella sp. AC91-MNA-CIBAN-0169. Classification (NCBI taxonomy): domain Bacteria; kingdom Pseudomonadati; phylum Pseudomonadota; class Gammaproteobacteria; order Alteromonadales; family Shewanellaceae; genus Shewanella; species Shewanella sp. AC91-MNA-CIBAN-0169. Next base: position 243,551 of record NZ_JBEOPM010000004.1, on the reverse strand, counting down.
ATAACGAGGGCAAAGTCCAATTAAGGCCCCGTTTAAACAAGCTAAGTTGCTGCTCGTTATTCGCCATCGGCTAACGACTCCACACACTGTCTAAAATCATCACCGCGAGCCATAAAGTTCTTATACATATCTAAACTTGCACATGCTGGCGACAATAATACTATGTCACCAGACGATGTTAATTCAGCGGCTTTGGCGACGGCCTCTGCCATCGTTGTCACTTCAATAGTGCCTGGTTTTAATTTGGCAATTTTGCGTCCATCTCGCCCCAAGGTAATAAGCTGGGTAATATTGCTCAACGGTTCTATAAGCGGACTAAAATCACTGCCTTTACCGTCTCCACCGGCGATCAAATACAAATCACCTAAGTGTGAATTAAGTCCCTCTAGCGCGGCAACTGTCGCGCCAACATTGGTCGCTTTAGAGTCATTGATATACGACACACCTTGCTTAACGGCAATCAGTTCGCAACGATGGCTTAAACCAACAAAGGTTTTAGCCACTTCTATCATGGCCTCTTTACCGACACCACAAGCATCGGCTAATGCCATTGCAGCTAATAAGTTTGCATGGTTATGGCTACCAATTAAGGTCACATCAATTAAATTAATAATTTCACTGTCACCATGGAAAATCTTGCCATCACTTAATCCCCATGCATCGCCTTCTGGCACATCCAAACCAAAATTATTTTGATTCATTGGCTCTAACGGATAAGTTAACTCGTCATCACGGTTGTACATCACAAAGCGACTTTGTGGGTATAAGCGTAATTTTGCTTCGCGGTAAGTATTTAAGTCACTATAGCGATCCATATGATCTTCGCTAACATTGAGGCACGTTGCCGCAATACAATTTAATGAATGAGTTGTTTCAAGTTGAAAACTCGATAGTTCAAGTACGTAAAAGTCTGCATTCTGAGGTAATAAATCCAGCGCTGGTGTACCAATATTACCGCCAATCGCCACCGATTTTCCGGCAGCTAACAGCATTTCGTACACTAATGTCGTCACCGTAGATTTACCATTTGATCCAGTGATACCGACAACGCAAGGTTTTTTGTCTGCTATTTCTCGAGCAAATAACTCGACATCACCAATCACTTCAATTCCCATGTCCAATGCTGCACGCACTTCAGGCGTATCGATTGGCACACCAGGGCTGATGATAATTTGGCTAGACTGAACTAAATAACGACAATCAAACCCGCCAGCCAATAATTCAATATCGGCAAACTCTTGTGCCAACGTATCTGCACCCGGCGGATGACGACGACTGTCCATCACTAAAGGTTTAATGCCTTTAGACACTAAAAAACGCACGACCGAGAGCCCTGTTGCCCCTAAGCCTAAAACAATGTGCGTATATTGAGTTTGCATAATACTGACCTTGATTAATTACTTAGCGTAATTTTAGAGTCGCGAGACCCAGTAACACTAAAAACAACGAGATAATCCAAAAACGCACGATTACACGCGGCTCTGGCCACCCTTTTAACTCATAGTGATGATGAATAGGTGCCATACGGAAAATTCGTTGACCACGTAACTTATACGAACCCACCTGCAATATCACCGATACCGTTTCCATAACAAACACGCCACCCATGATCACTAATAAAATCTCTTGGCGAACCAAAATAGCAATCACACCTAATGCAGCACCCAACGCTAATGAGCCTACATCCCCCATAAACACTTGTGCTGGGTAGGTGTTGAACCATAAAAAACCTAAACCTGCACCGACCATAGCCGTACACACAATCACCAATTCACCGGCTAACGGTAAATGAGGTAGGTGCAAATAACTGGCAAATTGTGCATGACCAGATAAGTAAGCGATTAATGCAAACGCAGCCGCAACCATTACGGTTGGCATAATCGCCAAACCATCTAAGCCGTCGGTTAAGTTCACTGCGTTACTGGCACCCACAATGGTGAAGTAAGCTAATAAAATAAACATAAAGCCCAGTTGCGGCATAATATCTTTAAAAAACGGCACAACTAATTGTGTTTCGCCAACCATGGTTGATGAGCTATACAAATACACTGCAACCACTAAAGCGGCAATTGACTGCAGCGCGTATTTCCAACGTGCAATTAGGCCTTTAGAATCTTTCTTAACCACTTTACGGTAATCATCAATAAAACCAATGACACCAAAACTGGCTAGTACAAATAAAGTGACTAATACATAACGATTAGATAAGTCGCCCCACAGCAGCACACTGATAAAAATGCCCGCAAGGATAAGAATTCCGCCCATTGTCGGTGTTCCACGCTTACTGAAATGCGATTCTGGACCGTCATCACGAACGACTTGACCAATTTGCAGCGTTTGCAGGTGCTTAATTAAAATCGGCCCCCACCACAAACTAAACACCAATGCAGTTAACAAGCCTAAAATAGCCCGGAACGTTACATATGAAAAAACGTTAAACCCGCTATAAAATTGGGTTAAATACTCGGCTAGATAAACCAGCATCTACACTAACTCCCCACGCCCAAAGGCATCTAATAAACTGTCCACAACTCGCTCCATAGCGGCGCTGCGGGAACCTTTAACTAAAACGGTGATATTACCTTTGGTACTTGTTAACTGTTTTTGCAATGCCACGATTAATGGCTCTTGAGCACAAAAGTGTTCACTGCCAAATGCTTCACTGGTATTTGCCGACAACTGGCCGCAACAAAATAGCGACTCTATGGCTGCATTTTTAACCTGTAATCCAATGCTGGCGTGCAAAGGGGCAGCATTGTCGCCTAATTCGCCTAAATCTCCCAGTACTAAACAACGATATCCATCACGTTGTTGCAACCAATTAATCGCCGCACTTACTGACGTTGGATTAGCGTTATAGCTATCATCAATTAATAACACTCGGCCAAGCTCATGGGGCTGCATACGACCCTTTACCGGTTTAAGCAAAGCAAAGCCTTGTGCGATGTCGTAAAGCGATATATCTAAAGCAATACACATAGATGCTGCCGCCAGAGCATTACTCACTTGATGCAGACCCGCCAATGGCAATTGCACCACTTCTTGCTGTCCATCAAAGGTTAATGTAAACCGATAACAACCATTGGCATCTGCCACTATGTCTGTTGCGGTAACATCGGCATCGACATTCATTTCACGGCTAAAACACAGGTGTTTGTGCCCTTGCGACTGTTGCAGCATAAAGTCTGCAAACTTGTCGTCAGCATTAATAATCGCCGTGCCATCTGGAGCAAGATGATTAAAAATTTCAGATTTAGCCTGAGCAACACCTTCCAGCGAACCAAATCCTTCAAGATGAGCATTGCCGACATTATTCACTAACGCGACTTGAGGCAGCACTAACGACGAGGTGTAATCGATCTCACCACGATGGTTTGCGCCAAGTTCAAATACCCCATATTCATCACCTTTACTTAACCGTAGCAAAGTTAACGGCACACCAATTTCGTTGTTAAAATTGCCGGCGGTAAATAACACTTGGTGATGTTGAGATAAAATAGTGGCCAGCATTTCTTTAACGCTGGTTTTGCCGTTTGACCCCGTTAACGCGACGCTAATAGGCGCCACGGTTTGGCGCACAAACGCTCCCATCTTGCCCATAGCCTTTTGGGTATCGGCAACTACAATTTGCACAATATCGGCGGCAAAAGGATGGTCGACTAATAGATGATCGACCAACAGTGCTACTGCACCATTTTTAATCGCAGTATCAATAAAGTCATGCCCATCAAAACGCTCGCCTTTTAACGCGATAAATAAACATTGAGCTGGAATGTTGCGACTGTCAGTACTGACACTCGTAATCACTCCGTCTTGGCCGTGTAGGGTGCCATTAAGATGCTGGGCTAATACCGACATAGTGACACTAATCATGATGCCTCCTGAGACAACTTGAATGCTAAGGCGCGTTCATCATAATCAATACGTTGTCCTGCCACTTCTTGATAGGTTTCATGCCCCTTGCCAGCAAGCAGTACAATATCGTCAACGTGTGCCAATGCAACAACATGGGTAATGGCTTCAATACGGTCAACTTGAGTAAGCACGTTTTGAGGCTGACTAATACCCTGTAAAATATCGTCAATAATGGTTTGTGGATCTTCACTACGGGCATTGTCACTTGTGATCATCACTTTATCTGCATATTGCTCAGCGGCTTGTGCCATCAAAGGACGTTTGCCTTTGTCACGATCGCCACCGCAGCCGAATACACACCACAGAGTTCCTTTGCAGTGCAATCTTAATGCTTTTAACGCTTGCTCAATTGCATCTGGAGTATGGGCATAGTCAACAACCAAAGTCGCGCTGTTAGTAGATGAAAAACGCTCCATACGACCTGCAACAGGAACCAACAACGGCAGCACCGCCAAAATAGATGCCATTGGCTTGCCCTGTAAATACAGCACAGCTATTGCTGCCACGAGGTTAGACAAGTTAAATGCACCTAATAGCGGCGAGTTAAGCTGCACACTTACAGGAAGCCCACTATTAATCTCGACAAAATGCAATGTCGCGGTGACACCTGCATCATGATATTCAATGGCATCACAGTAAAAGTCGGCAGCAGAATTACCTTGAATGCTGAATGATTTATTCTTTTCATTCGCAAGTTGGGTCAACCATTTCTCGCCCACGGCATCATCAATATTAATCACACCATGTTTTACACTAGGAAATTGAAATAAGCGTTTTTTAGCCGCAGCGTAAGAATCCATATCACCGTGATAATCTAGATGATCGCGGCTTAAATTAGTAAACACTGCTATCTCAAATGGTGCCGCTTCTACTCGTCCTTGTACTAAACCATGGCTAGACACTTCCATAGCACACAGTTCAGCGCCTTTAGCAGCAAACTCACTAAGCTGGCGCATAACCGTTATGGCATCAGCAGTCGTATTTCCGCTATCCACAAGTTGACCCCACAAACCATTACCTAATGTGCCCATCACAGCGGCTTGATGGCCAAGTAAATGGACAATTTGAGCGATAATTTGGCTTACAGAAGTTTTGCCATTGGTACCGGTTATTCCAATCAAAGATAACGATTGGTTATTGGATAAGTAAAACTGAGCAGCAACGGCCGACAATTGGCGGCCTAGTTGGCAAAAAAACACTAATGGCACAGTATATTGAAGACGATCGACGATGCCATGTTCATCTGGATTATCGGTATGGATCAGTATCGCTGTTGCTCCAGCGTTAATCGCTTGAGGAATGAATACTCGACCATCGACTTTATGACCAGGTAACGCCACAAATAAACCGCCACGTTCTACGTCACGGCTGTCTAGTGTTAACCCATTAATGGATTCGCGGCCAGAGTAATGGAACCACGGCGCTAATAAATCATTTAATAACATTATTCTGCGCTCCTCGCGCAGTGGCCAAATGAACAGCCTCCTGCTCTGAAATTGGTTCTACATTAAGCATTTGCAAAGCACCTGACATAATTTTAGCAAAAGCAGGGCCGGCAACATCGCCACCGTAATATTTGTCGCCTTTGGGTTCATTAATCACAACTGAAATAGCCAAGCGTGGTTTATGAACCGGAGCTACACCAGCAAATAAAGCGACATAATCATCGCCATACCCCCCAGCAACGGCTTTACGGCTTGTACCTGATTTACCTGCAACGGGGTAACCATCAATATGTGCTTTGGTTCCTGTGCCTCCCGTTTCAGTCACCCCAACGAGCATTTCCATTACGTCATAGGCGACTTTATTTGAAATAACCTGCTCGCCTTTAGGTGGCTGTCTCAGTTTTAAAATCGATACTGGATAAAGTATTCCACCACTGCCTAGCGTGGCGTACATACGTGCAATTTGTAATGGTGTCGCGGTAAAGCCATAACCAAAAGACAGGGTGGCGCGTTCAAAGTCAGACCAACGATGGCGATTATGAATTAATCCGGCACTTTCACCGGTTAAATTAATCCCCGAATAATTACCTAATCCCATGGATTGGTATGTACCGAGTAATTGTTCAACAGGCATAGACAAGGACAGCTTACTAATGCCCACGTTACTCGATTTAACCAAAATTTTGGCTAACGTCATGTCACCATAGTTATTCGAATCGCGAACTTGACGTCCACCAATCCGCATCCACCCTGGTGATGTCGAGATCAATTCATTTACTTTCACTGTGCCGGAATCTAGAGCCGCTGCAACAACAAAAGGTTTAATAGTAGACCCGGGTTCAAATGTGTCAGTTAAGGCACGATTACGCATACGGTGAGGCTGTAAATTATCTCGGGCATTGGGATTATATGAAGGCGTATTTACCATCGCTAGCACTTCGCCAGTGGTCACATCGATGACCACCACAGACCCTGAAGTCGCTTGGTATACTTCTGTCGCACGTTTCAATTCACGATATGCCAACTGCTGAATACGTTGATCGATACTGAGCACTAAATCGTTAGAGCTTTCGCCTTCTTGCACGATATCTAAACGCTCAACCACACTGCCATCACGGGCTTTACGTACTTTTTGCTTAGAAGGTGTTCCTGTTAACCAAGTATTATAAGTATTTTCGATGCCTTCAATGCCCACATCATCGATATTAGTGATACCAATTAACTGTGCAGCCGTTTCACCAGCAGGATAGTAACGACGGGATTCTGATTTAAGGTAAATACCACCAATTTTAAGCTGCTCAATATAGTCAGCAACAGCAGAGGTCACTTGACGTTTAAGATATACAAAGCGCTTTTTAGGATTGTTTTTGACTTTTCTGACCAATACATCGACAGGTTCCTGCAGAACATCAGCAAGGGCTTGCCAACGTCGCATGTCTTTAAATGCATCTTGATCATGAGCATGTTTAGGATCAGCCCACACAGCCCGCACAGGAACACTAACCGCGAGCATATCGCCATTGCGATCGGTGATTAAGCCTCGCTGAACTTGATTGCTGGTTGTGCGTAATGTGCGCATATCACTTTCGTGACGCAGTTTATCTGGCTCAATAATTTGAATATAGGCCGCACGTGCAACTAGACTGCAAAATAATAACAAAACGAACCCCACCACAACGTATAAACGCCATGGAATAAGTTCGTGACCTAATTTTTGCTTTGCTTGTCTAGCCATATTCCCTATGCTCACTGGACTCGAATGATAACTTCCTCCTTAGGAAGCGGCCGAGACATATTTAATTCTTTGGTTGCCATCCGAGTCACACGACTGTGCTCTGATTGCGATTGTTCTTCTAATAATAGGTTTCGCCATTCAATATCTAAGCGATCTTGCTCTTGTAGAAGTTGATCCCATTGAGTAATCAACTTACGTGTTACATGGCTGGTATAAACAACGGCTACGCCATTCATCACAACCAAAATACTCAACAGCAATACCCACTTGTGGTGCCAAATGTCATGTAACACAATCCGAGGCAAATTTAATGGTGATTGGCTCACATTACCCTCAGTGGTTAATAATCCAGACGTTCGGCAACTCGTAATACTGAGCTACGCGCACGTGGATTTTGCTCTAATTCTGCATCAGAAGGCTTTAGTGCCTTACTAACCGCCTTTAATTTGCGCGATTTATTAAGCTCTGCTTCCATGATAGGCAATCCATATGGCACGCTTTCAGCTTGGCTATGGCGGCGAATGAAACGCTTAACCATACGGTCTTCTAACGAATGAAAACTGATCACCGATAGACGTCCTTGGGGTGCTAATACTGCTAATGCGCCTTCAAGTGCTTGATCAATTTGTTCTAATTCACTGTTAATATAAATACGAATAGCCTGGAACACCCGCGTTGCAGGATGCTTATTACGCTCTTTGTTTTTAGTGATGCGCGCGATTAAATCGGCTAAATCTTTGGTACGCAAAAAAGGTGTTTTTTCGCGATCGGCAGCGATACAACGTGCAATGTGGCGCGAATTTTTTTCTTCGCCGTAGGTTTTAAATACCCATGCCATATCTTCAATTTCTGCACGAGCTATCCACTGCGCCGCAGTTTGCCCTTGGCTATTGTCCATGCGCATATCGAGCGGGCCATCACGTAAAAAACTAAAGCCACGTTCAGCATCGTCTAGCTGTGGTGATGACACGCCAAGATCAAGCAATACACCATTAATTTTACCGGTTAACCCAAGTTCCTCGACATACTCAGCTAATTGACCAAAGCCACCGTGTACGATTTGAAAACGTGGATCATCAGCAAACTGTTTTGCAGCTTCAATGGCTTGTGGATCACGATCAATTGCAATTAAACGACCATTTTCGCCTAAATGGCTTAATACATGACGCGAATGCCCACCTCGGCCAAACGTGCCATCAATGTAGATGCCATCACTTTGGATATTGAGACCATCAACGGTCTCATTCAATAATACTGATAAATGGGCAAACTCTTGGCTCATTGGGTTCTTCTAACCTTTTTGGTCATTACAGTGAAAAGTGTGCCAAGCGTTCATTGCTGGCTAAATCTTGGCTTTGAATGAGCGCATTGCCATCATCCATTTGTTGCTGCCAAGCACTCTCTTCCCATAATTCAAATTTATTCAGTAAGCCCACCAGCATGGTTTTCTTTTCTAAACTGGCGAAACTTCGCAATGCCGGCGGAATCACAATACGTCCGTGGCTGTCTAGTTCACAATCTTGTGCGTGACCTAGCAATTTTCGTTTAAAGGAACGCTCAAGTGGATCGGTATCAGAAAGCAATCTTAGCTTTGCTTCAATCTGCTCCCATTCATGTAACGGATAAATCAACAAACAAGCAGCGTCAATATCAACGGTCATAATCACAGTACCGGCATGCTCCACACGTAACGCATCACGGTATCTCGCTGGAATAGCGATCCGCCCTTTAGCATCCATGTTGATTGCACTGGCACCACGAAACACGTTATTTAGCCCTTAATGTTGTCATTTGATCCACAATGATCCACTTCTTCCCACAAATGCTAAGTTTAGGGACTCTATGCAAGTGTTGTCAAGCAATGGACAGATATATTAAATCCAGACCCCAAGCGGGTTAGCAGCAAATTAATATCAAGCGGGATGAATGACAGGGCTGTCATAGGAAAACAGCTAAAAATCAGGGTAAATGAGTTAAACCAGAGACATAACGGTCACTTTATCGGCTAAAATAGACTCGCGATCTTTTTAATTAATGTTATTTAATCGTTCGAATGCTCCATCTTTACCTCGTAATATTGCTCAACAGCTCAATTTTAAGCACATTAAAAATCAACAAATAGTCGACTGAGTCGATTTTCTACGTTTAAAAAAGCTCTTTATTTTATGCTTATGCCTTTCGAGCATCTTCAATATCAGCATTATTGAGACGAAAACACCTCTCTATTCACCTTCTGTATCGTATTGCTCAGGTAAATTGCTTAGGTAAATAACACTGCTAAAACAACTTTTGATCATTAGATTACTGCTAAACATCAACTGCTAAACATCAACTGCTAAACATCGATTACTAAGCATCAATGGCTAAGTATTAACGACCAAAAATCGATTGCAGAACATCACGGTGTATAACATTAACCCTGCATGTTGAGGGCAAGCATTTTATCAATTCATCTCGCAATCACAGTTAATTATTCTTAATGCCTTAATGGGATGTACGGTGATGATGACTCAACAATAAACAGTTAAAAGCAGTGTTATCACTTAAGAAATTACGCTACAGCGATATCGATCTGCTCAACGCTGTGTCCTGTTAACTTCGTTGCATTAATAGGCAATAGATAAGCTATTGACGCGGAAATACGCCTTTAGAGGTCGTAAATGGGAAAACATCGCGACGTTAACGTTATTCTATTGCCCTTGGTACATCATTGAATAACTGATAAAAATAATGAAATGAGCATAATTGATAACACCCATACCAACAGGGAGCCAGTCAACCAAGAGTATGAAAGAGGTAATTAAAAGATCCAAAATCTAAATAAGATTAAATTTTAATCAAATTAAGCCGATAAACAGTTATGATGATAAACATCCAACTTCATTTCACCGTCACAGGAGAGCAACATGAGTATCGACAGCATTTATGCCATGCTAGCTAGACCTGTACAGGCAGTGAGTGAGCGTAAGAGGATTGTTGAACAAGTCAAACATACCAGTGCGATAAGTGCAGACAGCCACGAGGCACCTCAGTCACAATTACCCCCCAGCATTACTCATAAAATGCCGATTCAACGGCAGGAAGCGCCACGTCAAGAAAGACGCGCCAAACCTAGAACGGTTAATGAGAAAAAAAATCTAGGTAGTCGAATGAGGCGAATGAAAACGGATAAGCGATTCTCCACTCGGGGAGAAACCGCTAGTCAGCTTATTGATATTGAAGTGTAATATTTACTTCGTTTACCCAACGTCACCATTAGGGCTCACTTGAGATACAGCTTTCTGCCAGCCCTTATATAAGGTTGCACGAGTCTCTATATCCATTGTTGAGGTAAACTCCCGCTCGGTAGACAGCATGGTTTTTAATTCATCGGTCGACTTCCATACACCAACAGCCAAGCCAGCGAGGAATGCAGCTCCCATCGCAGTGGTTTCTGTTACTTGCGGACGAATAACCGTTACCCCAGTAATGTCGGCTTGAAATTGCATTAAAAAGTCATTCGCTACCGCACCACCATCCACTCGAATTTGTGTTAACGGTACATTAGAGTCTTTGCTCATAGCATCAAGCACATCACGAGACTGGTATGCAATTGCTTCTAATGCTGCGCGAATAATATGATTCCGATTGGCTCCCCGGGTTAAACCAATAATGGCACCTCGGGCATCGGCATCCCAATAAGGCGCACCTAAACCCACAAATGCAGGCACCAAGTAAACGCCATTAGTGTCGTCTACTTTGTCGGCAAAATATTGGGTGTCACAAGCATCGGCAATAAGACCTAACTCATCACGCAACCACTGAATGACCGCGCCGCCCATAAATACCGAGCCTTCTAGGGCATAATTCACCTTTGTATCAGCGCCAATAGCAATGGTCGTTAATAACCCATGGGTAGACTCTACCGCTTTGTCACCCGTGTTCATTAACAAAAAACACCCTGTGCCATAAGTATTTTTAGCCATCCCAGGCTCAATGCACAATTGGCCAAATAACGCCGATTGTTGATCGCCAGCCATGCCCGCCACAGGAACATGATTGCCAGCCAATTCGGTATAGCCGTATATTGCGCAAGACGGTTTCACGTCAGGTAACATTGCCCGAGGGATGTTAAACAGATCAAGCAACTCTTGGTCCCACTGCTGGTCATGAATGTTAAATAACATGGTCCGAGATGCATTAGTCGGTTCGGTCACATGGACTTCACCTTGTGTGAGTTTCCACACCAACCAGGTGTCAACGGTGCCAAACAATAAATCACCGGCTTCGGCTTGTTCACGAGCGCCTTCAACATTGTTTAAAATCCACTCAACTTTTGACGCCGAAAAATATGGATCTAGTACCAGCCCAGTTTTCTGGCGCACCATATCTTCAGCACCTTGTGCTTTATGATGTTGGCATATTGCCTGGCTGCGGCGACATTGCCATACAATTGCATTACATACCGGCTTACCTGTGTGCTTGTTCCAGACAATCGTGGTTTCGCGTTGATTAGTAATCCCTATCGCGGCAACATCATGACGGCTAATGCCCGCGCGAGTTAGCACTTCAACCAAAACTGAACTTTGTGAAGACCATATCTCCATCGGATCATGCTCTACCCACCCCGCTTGCGGATAATGTTGAGTAAATTCACGATGTGCCACGGCGACAATATTCGCTTGATGATCAAACACAATGGCACGAGAACTTGTAGTGCCTTGATCTAACGCGACAATGTATTTTTTTGCAACCATCTGATTTCCTATATCATTTTGTCATTATTATTTTTATATGATTTATCTGCTTAATAAGCCAATGTGACATCGTACATCGACATATAAAATTAATGCAAGTAATTGTCACCCGTTCACAGAAAACCTCATCATTTTACTGTAGATCAGAAATAAAAAGGCCTCGCAACTGCGAGGCCTTAAATATCAACACTAGCAGAGCTTATTACATCTTATAGCTTAACTGCACACCTGTTAACCATACATCACCGGTGGCTTCACCAGTGAAGCTAATCGCTGCAAGATCCTGTAGGCCCTGAGTCTCTGTAATGGGTGCGTCACCATAAGTGCGAATGTAAGTCACACCCACATCAACATTCAAATTTTTAGAGACTTGATAACCGGTACCCACACTGAACCATAAACGGTCAGAATCTGGAATGGTCGTGGTGCGATGCTGATCATCAACCGCAGTTGTATCTAATGCCATACCTGCACGTAATGTCCACTGGTCATTAAGGGTATAGGTGGTACCAAGCGCATAACGCCAGTTATCTTTAAAGTTCTCTTCTTTTACTACGTCTGACTCTAAGCCACCTACTGGCTTAACATCACCAGGGAAATACGCCACTAGTTGCTCAAACACACTCCATTCGGTCCAATTAACACTGGCATGCATTGCCCAGTTTTCGGTTAACTGGTGATAAGAAGCAAGTTCTGCAAATGCAGGTAACTCAATAGGTAAGTAGCCTTCGATTTCAATATTTTGACCACCGTTATAAGCCACACCAGACACATGACCGTCTAATTTAAGATCGACACTACTGTGATAAACCAAACCGATACGGTTAGCTGAGTTAATTTGCCAGCTCGCGCCCGCTTTCCATCCATAACCAACATCATCACCTTCCATTGACTTTAAATTTGTACCACCTGAAGGTAAGCGTGCATTGATGCTTGCAGGTAAATTAGGATTAGCTTTAATCGCATCAATCCAACCTGGAGCGGTTGCACTAACTTCACCTTCACCGTACACAACACGTAAGCCAGCACCTACAGTGAATGAGTCATCAATGCGGAAAGCAACATTGGGATTAAACTCGACTGTGGTAATTGAGGTTTTACTGCCAAAAATAGCCGCTGCATCCGCTACCGGAATATCTGTTGCTAAACCATAATTTGAATTAACCGCTAGACCCCAAGTCCATTGATCATTCAACTGGTTTGAATAATAAAAGTTTGGCACAAATGCATTATCAGCAACATCATATGCGTCAGCACCAATCACTAATGGCTCTGAGCCTAATAACGGTGAAGAAATGCCGACATCACCAACCACATCAACATTTGGCATAACATAAATGCCACCCGCTGATACTTGGCGGCCTTCTAGATAAGCTAGCATGGCTGGATTACGCGCTTGAGTTGACGCATTGTCTGCAATAGCCGCTTCACCAGCAAATGCACGGCCTAAACCTGTCGCTGAATATTCTGCAAGTTGAAAACCTGCCGCGTTCACTTGAGTTGTTGCCCCAAATACAATGGCGCTAATCGCCAGTGTTAACACTGTTTTTTTCATTATGATTCTCTGTGTCTTAGTTTCAAACTGCATAAATCGATTTTTATAGAGCAAAAACTCGATTTAAATGAAGCCGCCAGTGTACTGATCCAAAAAAGCTTTGCAACTGCGTAAAGAGACGGAACAAGAAGTGAGTGATTGAATTTAAAATTGTGATCATGATCAAACTTTTAATTTTCTGCTATAAAAAAGAAACTAAAAGCGGTATAGCTGTAAACCGATTTAATATCACATAAGGAAAAGTTATTTTTTATCATTTAAAAACATTAGGTTAAATAACTTTACATAGCACACTAGTGAGCTTAAATAATTAACGATATTCATCTAAAATAAGTCCACCCAGTACTTATATTACAAAATAGTGACATAAAAACGTTTACAATTAAAAACAAAAAAACCTCTTGATGACATCATCAAGAGGTTGTTAATTTATAGTTCATGCTATTTAAACGGTACTCTCAAACATTCCGAAATAGCCGATTATGCGAACCAAGCAGGTATGTGAGTTTCATAATCACTGATTTGTTGTTCAAATGACAACGTCAAACCAATCGCATCAAGACCATTCAATAACTTATGTCGAGCAGACTCCACTATAGTGAAATCAAACACGCTTCCTGAAGGTGACGTAACTGTGAGAGCTTGTAAATCAACGGTAATTTTTGCTCCCTCATTGGCTGCCACTTCATCCATTAATTGTTGTACTTGTGCCGATGTTAATTTAACGGGTAACAGACCGTTATTAATCGAATTACCGTAAAAAATATCGGCAAACGTCGGCGCGATGATCACTCTAAAGCCAAAATCAGCTAGTGCCCATGGCGCATGCTCGCGCGACGATCCACAACCAAAGTTTTCTTGTGCTAATAAAATAGAAGCGCCTTTAAAACGTGGCTGATTAAGTACAAAGTCAGGATTGGGTTTATCGCCTGCATCATCCAAGTAACGCCAATCATGAAATAAGTGCACACCAAAACCGTCACGGGTGACTTTAGACAAAAATTGCTTAGGAATAATCTGATCGGTATCGACATTAGCGCTATCAATGGCTACCGCTAAACCGGTATGGGCAGTAAATGCTTGCATGTTTATCTCCTCTCTCGGTTTAGTAAGGTTTGCGAATATCAACAAAGTGACCAGCTACTGCTGCAGCGGCTGCCATAGCAGGGCTCACCAAATGAGTACGACTACCACGGCCTTGGCGGCCTTCAAAGTTACGGTTACTGGTTGATGCACAACGATCGCCAGCTTCTAAACGGTCATCATTCATCGCTAAACACATCGAGCAACCTGGTAAACGCCATTCAAAACCAGCTTCAATAAAGATTTTATCTAAACCTTCTGCCTCTGCCTGTAACTTCACTTGGCCAGAACCAGGTACCACAATCGCCACAACACCCTCTGCAACTTTACGGTTTTTAGCGTGCACAGCAGCGGATCGTAAATCTTCAATACGCGAGTTAGTACAAGAGCCAATAAACACTTTATTAATGCTAATGTCAGTCATCTTAGTGCCCGGCGTCAGGCCGATATACTCTAATGCTTTAATCATACTGGTGCGATTGGTGCTGTTGGTTTCAGTTTCTGGATTAGGTACTACACCATCAATCGCAACGACTTGACCAGGGTTAGTGCCCCAGGTTAACTGCGGCGCAATATCGTTGGCATCTAATACCACTTCAACATCAAACACAGCATCTGCGTCAGATTTAAGCTCAGACCATGCTG
This sequence comes from Shewanella sp. AC91-MNA-CIBAN-0169, assembly GCF_040310165.1. Lineage (NCBI taxonomy): Bacteria > Pseudomonadati > Pseudomonadota > Gammaproteobacteria > Alteromonadales > Shewanellaceae > Shewanella > Shewanella sp. AC91-MNA-CIBAN-0169. The sequence continues at coordinate 228,437 of NZ_JBEOPM010000004.1, read as the reverse complement.
CAACAGCTTGTTCCCACATTGCATCTTTAGGCGCAAATTCACGACCTTTAAGATAGTTAAATGTGGTTTCATCAGGCGCAACCATGCCAGCTTTAGCGCCCATTTCAATGGCCATATTACATAAGGTCATACGGCCTTCCATGGTTAATGCTTCAATGGCTTCACCACAAAACTCAACCACGAAACCTGTACCACCATCCATGCCAAGCTTACCGATAATCGCTAACACGATATCTTTAGCCGTCACGCCATCGGTTACTTTGCCACGCACTTCAACTTTCATATTCTTGGCTTTTAACTGACGTAGTGTCTGGGTTGCTAACACATGCTCAACTTCTGATGTGCCAATACCAAATGCTAACGCGCCAAATGCGCCATGGGTCGCGGTGTGAGAATCACCACACACAATCACAGTACCGGGTAAGGTAATCCCCAGCTCTGGCCCCATTACATGAACAATGCCTTGATTAGGATGATGAATGTCATACAAGCGCACGCCAAACTCTTTACAATTCTGTGCCAGTGTTTCAACTTGAGTACGCGCCATTGGGCTTAACGCATCTAAACTGGCGCTGCGCGTTGAGGTATTGTGGTCCATTGTGGCAAAGGTTTTTTGTGGCGCGCGGAGTTTACGCCCAGCCACTTTTAAACCGCTAAATGCTTGTGGTGATGTGACTTCATGGACTAAATGACGATCAACATACACAACTGGCGCTTCACCTTCTGGGCTGGCAACAATGTGTGAGTCCCACACTTTTTCATATAAGGTTTTACCTGTCACTTGGGCCATTACACACCTTCCTTTATTGCCTGGGTGATAAAGTCACCCATTTGCGCTGTCGACTTAGCTTCGCTGCGTTTGTCTGCAGCCAATAATTCACCCGTTAGATAACCACTTGCCAATGCTTTTGTCACTGCACGCTCAATAGCGCTTGCCGCCTCTTCTTGCTTTAGGCTGTGACGTAACATTAATGCAGCAGATAAAATTTGTGCTACCGGATTAGCAATACCTTGGCCAGCAATATCTGGCGCACTGCCACCGGCAGGTTCAAATAAGCCAAAACCAGAGCTATTCATGCTTGCCGAAGACAATAACCCCATAGAGCCAGTTAACATGGCAATTTCGTCTGATAAAATATCACCAAACAAGTTAGAACATAACATCACATCAAACTCATCAGGACGACGTAATAGCTGCATAGTCGCGTTATCAATATAGATGTGTTCTAAAGTGACATCCGGAAAGTCTTTAGCAACTTCCTCTACCACTTGGCGCCATAATACTGAACAGGCTAATACATTTGCCTTGTCTACCGAAGTCACCTTATTTTTACGTCCACGCGCGGCTTCAAAAGCAATACGAGCAATACGACTAATTTCGCGACGGCTATAACGCATGGTATCAAAGGCTTCTTCATCATCTCCTTCACCTTGGCGCCCTTTCGGCTTACCAAAGTAAATACCACCAGTTAATTCACGGACACACAACACGTCAAAACCACGGGCTGATATATCACTACGAAGCGGTGACATATGCTCTAAGCCGTCATGTAATTTGGCTGGGCGTAAATTACAAAATAGCTCAAAGTGTCCGCGCAATGGCAATAATGCGCCGCGTTCAGGTTGATCGTTTGGTGGCAAATTTTCCCACTTAGGGCCACCGACACTGCCGAATAAAATCGCATCCGCGGCTTCGCAGCCTTTTAAAGTCGCGTCAGGTAAAGGACAGCCATGGTTATCAATGGCAATACCGCCGACATCAAATTCGGTGTATTGAATATCCAGCCCAAAACGTGTCTCAACAGCACTGAGCACTTTACGCGCTTCAGCCATCACTTCAGGACCAATACCATCACCCGACAAAACTGCTATTTGATAACTCATACGCCGCCTAACTCCCTTTCTTTATGGATCTGTTGTTTAAAGTCAGCCACTTTATCTGCGCGGTACACTAAGTTCATCACATGTACTAACGCTTGAGCTGATGCTTCGACGACGTCTGTGGCTAAGCCAACGCCGTGGAACATTTGTTCATTATATTTTGCGGTAATATCAACTTGCCCAAGCGCATTTTGACCTTCGCCTTTCGCGCTTAACTTGTAATTAGTGATATTAATTTTACGCTCTGTTGCGCGTGCAATGGCATTATAAGCTGCATCAACAGGACCATTGCCCGTAGCAGCCTCAGTAATATCGTTGCCATCAACCGCAATACGTACCGTGGCAGTGGCGACACCTTCAGTCGAATCAGAATGCACCATCATGTGCTGAAGCTGGTACTTATCGTCATCTTGCGCTTGCGACTCCATGAATACCAATGCTTCTAAATCATAATCGAACACTTGGCCTTTTTTATCTGCTAAGGTCAAAAACTGCTCGTAAAGACTGTCCATGTCATAGTCAGTTTGTTGGTAACCCATTTCTTCCATGCGATGTTTAATCACATGGCGACCAGAGCGTGAAGTCATGTTCAAGTTATTACGGTTTAAGCCAATACTTTCTGGAGTCATGATCTCGTAAGTATTTTTGGCTTTAAGCATACCGTCTTGATGAATGCCCGATGAATGAGAGAATGCATTGGTTCCCACAATCGCTTTATTGGCTTGGATCGGCATATTACATAATTGACTCACTAGCGATGAGGTGCGGTGAATTTCTTTGGCATTAATACCACAGTCTAAATCTAACAAATCTTTGCGAGTTGCAAGAATCATGGCGATTTCTTCTAACGAACAGTTACCGGCACGTTCACCAATACCATTAATAGTACATTCAACTTGGCGGGCGCCCATTTCAACTGCAGCAATTGAATTGGCCACCGACAAGCCTAAATCATCATGACAATGAACCGAGATAACGGCTTGATCGATATTAGGAACCCGATTAAATAAGGTTTGGATAATGCCACCAAACTCGCTTGGCACTGTATAACCTACGGTATCAGGAATATTAATGGTACGAGCACCGGCTTTAATCGCCGCCTCAACCATACGACATAAATTATCGATTGGTGTGCGACCAGCATCTTCACATGAAAACTCAACGTCATCTGTAAATCGTCTGGCGTATTTAACCGCATTAACGGCCATCTCTAATACATCATCAAAAGAGCGCTTCAATTTACTTTCAACATGAATGGTCGAAGTAGAGATAAAGGTATGAATTCGAAATTGATCGGCAACCGACAAAGCCTGGGCTGCAGCATCGATGTCTTTTTCAAGTGCACGAGATAGCGCACACACACGGCTGTTTTTAATGGTTTTAGCAATGGTCTGCACCGATTTAAAATCGCCCGGAGAAGAAACAGGAAAACCCACTTCCATTACATCTACACCTAAACGCTCTAGAGCCAACGCAATTTGTAGCTTTTCTTTAACGGTTAAACTGGCTGCTAATGCTTGCTCACCATCACGTAAGGTAGTATCAAAGATTATGACTCTATTGGACATCGAATTTCTCCATCGACCATCATGTTTATTTGAATTAGCTGCGAGGTACACAACGGCTTCATTTCAAAAGGGCTAAAAAAAAACCCCGCGACAATTAGCGCGGGGTTTGTGTATGTTTAATGAATTATTTTACATGTAACACAAAGGACTCCGCGCAGGATGTGCGTGAGAGGAGAAGGAGTCCGAGTAAAGCTGATTGTGTATTCATGACGTTAGTATTCACTTTTAATAACTAATTATGCTAAATGATTGACGTACAAAATATGTCTATGCCTAATATGTAACGCGACCAGCCTTCTGTGTCAACCCTAATTTGGTCAACGTGAAAAAGATGATAGCGTACTAGTGCTTCATTACAGTTAACCAGCGACATTATCAGCCAATATTGATTCGCTTTCAATTAATGAACTTACCTCTCAAAGTGCAAATAAACATCAATCTAAGTTGCTGCATCGATTATATTTTTATGTATCTGGATATAAATAATCGTATACTGCTATCACCCCATGTTAAGTAGATATATGACGATGATGTTGTCGAAAAAGAGTATTGAATATAACTTTAGTCGCATTTTTGCTTTAATCTTTGGCCTCACACTATATTTAGCGACTACGGCAGTTTTGGCTCAACCATCGCAACGTTTATTACTCTCAGCCGATATCATTGCCGAAACTCAACAACTGAGCGCTCGAGAACAACTCGATGTGATCAGCAATATTAATACTCAAAGATCTGCAAACGCCAAAATACTCATTGATTCACTCGAGCAACAACACGCTAAACAACCACTAACCGATATAAATGCTCTGCGCTTAACACTACTTCATTGCTTTAATTTGCTGGAATTTGGTGAGTTTAATCAGGCAATCACCTTGGCAAAACAAGGGGAAATGAAGGCCAGACAGTTTAAATACGATACCGCTCGCCCTTACTTTATACAGTGCCAAGCCGATGCACACCAAAGCCTTGGCAACACGCTACAAGAACAACAACTCACCGAAGAAGCGTTACGATTAGCCAAGCGTTATTCTGAAAAACAAGCGATTGTAAACAGCCTTTATGCCAGAAGTAGACAAAATACTAGCCTAGAAAATTATAATTCGGCCATTGAAGACTTGCGTTTTGCCTTAGATATTTATGATGAAGCACAAAACCAATTTCAGCATTGGTACTTGTTGCCGCTTTCATTTATACAATCAGAAATATCTAATGTATTTTTCTCTATGGGTGATTATGTAGAGGCACTGCATTTTTCCGAAGCAGCTTATAAAGATATTTCTTTTTTTGGAAAAATAAAATCTACAGTAACTCTCAATTTAGCGCTTATAAACATAGCGCTAAATGATAAAGCCAAAGTACTATATTTTTTAAATAAAGCAGAAAGTGTCAGTGCAAATATAGACTCTGAAAGAGATTTGGCAAACCAATATGCTTTGCTTGCGATAATTCATTTGTATGTTGGTGATTACACCATCGCCGAAAAACTCGCATTATCAAGCATAGAACTATTCACTAAATACCAAGAGCCTATTTACGTCATGCGCATCAAGCGTACATTAGCCAAAGTGTATTTTGCACAACATAAAGACAACCAAGCCTTGTCACTACTAAATGAAATTATTGAGCAAGCCACTGAACTTGAGCAATTTTCGGATTTAGAGGAGTTTAACCAGATAATCAGTCAATATTACGCTGAACAAAATCAATTTGAATCGGCTTATCAATTTCAGGTGCAGCGTTTTGGTGCCGCTAAACAAGCTGCGGCCAAGTTAAACAATGCCCACTTTATGCAGTATAAAGCCAGAATAACAGCACAAAGTGAAGCCAGTACACCACCAGAGAAACCTGTCAGCAACATCAATCAAAATTTAACCATTACCGCCTTGATGATTTTGTTACTGTCTGTTGGATTAGTCCTATTTTTGGCCCGTAAACCACAGCGACTCAATAATGTGAATGCTCAAGAAGAAAGCCAGCAGCACCGTATAGACAATATGTTAGATAATGCCAAACAAGGGCACTATCAATTAAGTATGCTACTGATTAATATCAGTAATAACAATATTGAGGATATACCCTTTATTATTCCGCGGCTCAAAAATACACTTAGAGAGCAAGACCAATTGTTTCGGCATAATACTAATGAACTCATTATTATCTTGCCACACGCATCGTCAGTGGGGGCGGCAAGAGTCATAACCCAAATAGAGCAAGTACTTGGTGAATGGAAATCCGAGCTCAAAGTAAATATTGGTATGGCGAGTTTACAACAACTTGATACTTTTGAAGTACTCGTTAAAAAAGCAGTATTAAATCAATTAAATAAAATAAAATCTCAAGAGAAAAACAGTTCTAATGATGAAAACTAAATCACTAACCTTTGGTCAAATAATCAGAAATTTCATCTAAAAATTCGCCACCAAATCGGTCAAGCTTAATCTGCCCAACACCATTTACCGCGAGCATCTCGCCAGGGCTTGTGGGCAGCATCGCACACATCTCTGCGAGTGTTGCGTCGTTAAAGACTAAATAGGGTGGAATGTCATTTTTCTCAGCTAGTTCGCGACGCAGTAATTTTAATCGAGCAAACAACTTACGATCATACTGTTGCGGTGCACGTCCATTGGGTTTGCGCTTTACATCAATCAATTGAATCCGAGGTTCCGCTAACATTAGCGATAACTCAGCTTTAAGGATTGGTCTTGCGGCAGGGTTAAGCTTAATTGCAGAGCCGCGGGTAATATCCTGACTCATCAAACCTAAATGAATTAATTGGCGGATAACACTGAGCCAAAACTCAGTTGATTTATCTTTACCAATGCCCCATGTCGATAACTTATCATGGCCTCTATCCACTATGTTGGCCGCTTTTGAACCGCGCAATACTTCAATTACATGGTGGATACCAAAACGTTGCTGTAAACGATAAATACAAGACAGTACTTTTTGCGCATCTTCAGTACCATCATATCGCTTGGGTGGATCAAGACAGATATCACAGTTACCACAAGGTTTTGATGCCACTTCATCAAAGTAGTTTAACAACACTTGGCGACGACACGTTTGCGCTTCAGCAAATGCTGCCATGGTATGCAATTTATGAAATTCGACTTGTTGTTGAGGCCCAGGTTCAGATTGCTCAATCAAATGCCTAACCCGGCCTATATCGGCAGGATCAAATAACATATAAGCTTCTGCATCTAAACCATCGCGGCCTGCACGGCCTGTTTCTTGGTAATAAGCTTCAATGCTTTTAGGAATATCGTAATGCACCACAAAGCGTACGTTAGATTTATTAATCCCCATGCCAAAGGCCACCGTAGCCACCACAATATCGATTTGATCTTTTAGAAATTTATCTTGAACGTTACCACGCTCTTCCTGGCTCAAACCGGCATGGTATGCTTGAGCATTAAATCCTTGTAAGCGTAAACGCTCGGCCACCTCATCAACTCGACGACGACTGCTGCAATACACAATCCCACTAGTGCCATTTTGAATAGTTAGAAACTGACGTAATTGATTAGCCGCATTAAGCTTTTCAGCCACGGTATAACGGATATTTGGACGGTCAAAACTCGACAACAAGGTATAAGGGGTTACCCCTAAGCGCTCGCAAATACTCAAACGCGTGGCATGATCTGCGGTTGCAGTTAAGGCCATTAAAGGTAAGTAAGGAAAATATTCTTTTAACTGCCCTAATGCCGCATATTCAGGTCTAAAATCATGGCCCCATTGGCTAATACAATGGGCTTCATCAACTGCAAACATTGAAACATCAACCGATTGCAGACGCTCAATAAAATCAGGACGCAAAAGTCGCTCTGGAGAGACATACAACAATTTAATCTCACCAGCATGTAATTTACGTAACACCTCAGCACTTTGCTCACGCGGTAAAGATGAATTGAGATAAGCAGCTGACACACCACTTTGCAGTAAACTGTCGACTTGGTCTTTCATTAACGAAATTAATGGCGACACCACCACGGTCACACCAGGCAACACAATAGCAGGCAATTGATAGCACATACTTTTGCCGCCACCGGTAGGCATAATCACTAAGGTATCTTGGCCCTGTAAACTTTGCTCAATGACTTCTCGCTGCCCTTCACGAAAGGCACGATAACCAAAAACTTGCTGCAAGCTCGCTGCAAGTACATCTTGCTCTGTCGTCAACACATCTGAGGACGCAATATTGGTCGAAATCGGAGTATCCATTAACAACATCATCATTCAAAGGGCACTCATTTTAAAGCACTGAGCCACAGATGTCTTGAACCAAAACACCTTTGCGTTGTTTTCATCCAAGATAGATGATTGAGTCGACGCCACTTTAGGGTTAGATTAAATACTCTATGGCAGTAAGTCTCCCCTATAAATAACAACGATAATAAGAATAAAACGACAAGGATTGCTCATGACCACATCTATTCAAACTCAAGCTTTACAGCAAGTTGCTGATATTTTTGATCAACATGTTCCATTTCATAATTTACTCGGTTTAGATATCAAACACTACGACATCAATGGGGTTGAAGTGGTGATAAAAATGAAACCCGAACTTATCGGCAATATTCATCAAAATATTCTTCATGGTGGTGTCACTGCGACATTACTTGATGTTGTCGGCGGACTGACGGTATTTGCTGGGCTAGTTGCCAGTAGAGAAGATTGGACTCTTGAAGAATTACAACAACGCTTAACCACCTTAGGCACTATTGATATGCGGGTCGACTTTTTACGTCCCGGTCGGGGTGAAATCTTCACTGGCACTGGCACGGTTATTCGCTCTGGTAATCGTGTATCCGTTTGCCGGATGGAATTACACAATGAACAAGGTGTTCACATCGCATTTGGAACTGGCACATATATGGTGGGCTAAACGGTCATTATCGCAATATATAACTGACACTCTAGCGATAAAAGAAATCGCTTAAGCACTTGTGTCATTCTAGGGGGCGACCTACAATCGCCCTCTCTTTTAGTTCTCCCCACTGTTGACTGACTATGCCTGATTTAGAATATCGTAAAGGGGTGCTTCTCGCCATTTGCGCCTACACCATCTGGGGTATTGCCCCGCTTTATTTCAAGTTATTACATCATGTCCCTGCCACCGAAATATTAATGCACCGTGTCATTTGGTCATTTATATTCATGGTTATTTTGATGCAATTTATTGGTGGATTTAGCCGTTTACGTTTAATTTTAAAACAGCCCAAGCAATTACTAATATTGCTGATCACCTCTATATTAATTGCCGCTAATTGGCTGATTTTTATTTGGGCAGTCAACAACGACCACATGCTCGATGCTAGCCTAGGCTATTTTATCAACCCGTTGTTTAACGTCTTATTAGGAATGGTATTTCTGGGTGAGCGCTTGCGAAAATTGCAATGGGTTGCAGTGGCGTTGGCCAGTATAGGGGTACTAGTGCAGTTGATCTCTTTTGGCTCTATTCCGCTTTTATCATTAGCCTTGGCAGCCAGCTTTGGGTTTTATGGTTTACTGCGCAAAAAAGTTAATATTGACGCAAAATCAGGTTTATTAGTCGAAACAGCAATCTTGTTACCTATCGCTCTGGGTTATCTATTCATCACCTTAGACAGTTCGACAACGAGCATGCTAACCAACACTCTCGACCTCAATTTACTCCTAGTCGCTGCGGGTATTGTCACAACGATTCCGTTACTGTGTTTTGCTGGTTCCGCTGTCAGAATTCCATTTTCGATTTTAGGTTTTTTCCAATATATTGGCCCAAGTATCATGTTCATCTTGGCGGTAAAACTGTTTAATGAACCGTTTGATATAGAAAAAGGCATTACCTTTGGATTTATTTGGGGCGCGTTAGTTATCTTTGTTGGCGACATGATATTGCAACGTCAACGACGTAACGCCTTAGCCAAAGCGTCAGCATAATAAGCTCTACAATGGGAAAATGAAGTCACTCAAAGCACTGATGCTTCACCCACAAAAAAGCCGAATGATTTTATACTCATCCGGCTTTTTTATGTGTTAACGGCCTTGTTACTTCTACAAATCTAACGCAAGAATTTTTGAACGACGCTGATAGTTATACAGCTGTTTTTTCTTATTCGGCAGTTCTTCAACATCAACAATATTAAAGCCATGCTCTAAAAACCAATGGATACTACGGGTCGTTAACGCAAATAGACGTGAATAACCACGCACGCGAGCTTGGCCAATAATGTTATTAAGCAAAATGCTACCACGATCAGCATCGCGATAATCAGGATGAACCACTAAACACGCAAACTCACCCGCATTGTCTTCTTCAAACGGATACAAAGCTGCACAACCAATCACTAAGTTGTCGCGCTCAACCAGCATAAACTGTTCAATTTCCATCTCGAGTTGCTCGCGTGAGCGACGCACCAAAATGCCTTGCTCTTCCAATGGGCGAATAAGGTTTAAGATACCGCCTATGTCGCTAATAGTCGCTCTACGTAAACGTTCGGCGCTTTGGGTAACAATTTGGGTACCAATCCCTTCGCGTGAAAACAACTCTTGCAGTAACGCACCATCTTCTAAATAACTGACTAAGTGGCAACGAGGTACACCTCGGCGGCATGCTTCAATACTGGCTTTTAAGAATGCAACGGTGCCAACTGAAGTATGGTCATCTACAGCCATCGTCTTAAGCATTTCTTCAATATCGTCCGGCATCAGCTCGGCAATCACTTCACCATTTTTACCGATAAGGCCGTTGGTATCACTAAAACCAATAATCTTATCGGCCTTTAACTTAATCGCTACTTGGGTCGCAACTTCTTCAGCGGTCAGGTTAAAGCTTTCACCTGTAACAGAAGCGGCAATTGGCCCCATTAATACAATACCGTTATTGTCTAATTGACGACGTAAGCCTTGCGCATCAATACGGCGCACCTTGCCACTTAAACAAAAATCGACACCGTCATCTACACCTAATGGTTGTGCAATAACAAAATTACCACTCACAAGGTTTATTTGCGCATTTTGCATTGGCGTATTGCCCAAGCTCATCGACAACCTAGCAGTAATATCAAATTGAGTCGCCCCAGCAACCTGCTTGATAATCTTCAGGGTTTCATCATCGGTAATACGAATACCATTGTGATATGCCGGCTCAATTCCAGCCGCCTTTAAACCTGCGTCAATCTGTGGTCTTGCTCCATAAACTAATACCACCTCAATCCCAAGTGAATGCAACAAAGCCACATCATTTAAAATACCGCGGAATTGTGGGTGCGCTAATGCTTCACCACCCAACATAACGACAAAAGTTTTACCTCTATGAGCATTAACATAGGGTGCAGAATGACGAAATCCATCAACTAATTCAGTGGTTCTCACGGGCAAATTCACCTCGGTATAGGTTTGATGTTCATTAATGACGATGACAATAAATGCCACATGACGGTTTGCTGTATCAAAAAAGAATGGTATTGCATTTTAATTCACTTTTAAAGCATTTTATTTCACTTTAAGTAAAACACAGTGTCTCAATTTATTATGAAAAAATCATTACAGCCAAAAAGTTAGCTTGTTTTAGCCGTTAATAATACTTTACGCATTTAATTATGATATTTGCATCACATCTGTATAGCAATATTTCAACATAATGGCGATATGACCATGCGGAAATGGCTCAATAAAATCCAATGACATTAGCCATGCACCTCGTGACATAAACAACTGCTGTATAGACTAAATTCAGAACCTGACTAACGGTGTTTACTCAGCTGATTATTGTTCGATTCAGTATAGACTATTTTCAAACAGGCATAAAAAAAGCCCCAATTAAGGGGCTTTTTTAAGAATCAAAAATCAATTACTTGATTTTAGCTTCTTTGTACATAACGTGCTGACGAATGACTGGATCAAATTTCTTGATTTCCATTTTTTCAGGCATGTTACGCTTGTTCTTTTCAGTAGTGTAGAAGTGACCAGTTTTAGCACTAGATACTAATTTGATCTTCTCACGATTACCTTTAGATTTAGCCATTTTCTATTATACCTTCTCGCCACGGGCACGAAGTTCTTTAACAATCACTTCAATACCTTTCTTGTCGATAATACGGATACCTTTAGTAGATACACGTAATTGCACGAAACGCTTTTCTTCTTCTAACCAAAAACGGTGGTTTTGTAGGTTAGGTAAAAAACGACGACGAGTCGAATTTTTTGCGTGCGAACGGTTGTTACCAACCATTGGCTTCTTGCCAGTTACTTGGCATACTCTTGACATGTCAATCTTCTCCAAAACAAATTTTTAACGCTCGAGCATTAATGTGCCTCGTATGGCCGTCGCCCGAGGCACAAAGAGGGCGCATTTTATACACGATTGACCATAGAAGATCAAGCAGTGTTTATACAATCCACCCACGCTCGGCAAAGGAGACTATCTCCTGATCACCTACAACCATATGATCTAACAAAGAAACATCTATGGTTGCCAATGCATTTTTTATTCGCTCAGTTATTCGCCGATCAGCCTGACTTGGCTCTGCAATGCCAGACGGGTGATTGTGACACACAATTACCGCTGCCGCTTTTTTCTCCAAAACAAGGCTTACAACCTCGCGAGGATAAACAGAAGCAGAATCGATGGTGCCACGAAATAATTCTACAAATTGAATGACTCTATGTTGGGTATCCAACAATAGTAAGGCGAACACTTCATAGGATCGGTCTGCCAATTGTCTCATTAAATAGTCCCGAGTTAAATCAGGATTTGTCAAAATTTGCCCTCTTTGTAGATTTTCATGGGCAATTCGCTTAGAAATTTCCGCTGCAGCCTGTAATTGAGCATATTTTACCGGCCCAACACCGGCTAATTTACATACTTGGCTTTTAGGTGCACTCAGTAAACTGCGCAAACCACCAAACTGATTAATCATGTTTCGGGCTAAATCCACTGCATTTTGCCCTGGAAGGCCGTTACGTAATATCACCGCAAGCAATTCTGCATCCGAAAGATGCCCTGCACCTTTGAGCAATAATTTTTCTCGCGGTCCTTCTCCTTGTGGCCAATCTTTAATTCCCATGAATGTCCCTTATATTCAATGTGGCGATGCCATTAAACGCATTAAGTCGACTCTGAATAACAAAAACAACGCAGAATCAGCAAGCACAGTACCAATAACGAATTGTTGTCTTTTTCAAAAATAGAGTTCGAATTGCTTATACCAATCTCATTAAATATCTGATCAGTTCAGAGTCTCTCAGGTTTTTTAATTCAAGGCGCATTGATGTAGAAATGGCTGTTCCCTTTTAAATCGATGCAACACAGAAGTGGAATACCTGAGAGACTCCTTTCTGGCGGGTTTCAAAGTACTTTATGCTTCGTTAGATGTTTTCAAAATAGAATCACTATTCGCTTCAATCATCTGCCTTGCCTACAGCACTTTGAACTCCCGCTGAAAGATCACATATTTAATAGGATTGGTATTACACAGTATGGTCGATATTTTTGAGATTGGATCTGCGCAAATTGTCATAGCTTTGTGATATTGTTAGCCGCAATTAGGTTTGAGTCGGATAATGTGCATCATGCTGACAAATAAAAAAGTATTACTCGGAATTGGTGGCGGTATTGCCGCATATAAAAGTGCAGACTTGATCCGCCGATTAAAAGAGCGTGGCGCAGACGTGCGTGTCATCATGACTCAGAGCGCGATGGAGTTTATCACCCCATTAACCATACAAGCGCTCTCAGGCCATCCAGTAGCCTCAGATTTGCTCGATCCCGCAGCAGAGGCGGCTATGGGTCATATCGAACTCGCTCGTTGGGCTGATGTTGTATTGCTTGCACCTGCTACGGCAAATTTAATGGCACGTATTAATGCCGGCATGGCAGATGACTTGTTAACAACAACCTGTTTAGCGACCAGCGCCCCCGTCATTGTTTGCCCTGCAATGAACCAGCAAATGTACCAAAATATTGCGACCCAAGAAAACATGGCTAATTTAGCCCGTAAAGGCTTTACCATTTGGCAACCCGCCTCAGGTAATCAAGCATGCGGTGAAGTCGGCCCTGGCAGAATGCAAGAACCCGTGGTTATGGCAGAACAACTGATACAATTTTTTGGCCCCAAGATATTACAAGGTCATCAGTTACTCATTACCGCAGGGCCAACGCGTGAAGCGATTGACCCAGTGCGCTATATCTCCAACCACAGCTCAGGAAAAATGGGTTTCTCTATAGCCCAAGCAGCTGCGGAAATGGGTGCAACCGTCACATTAATCTCAGGTCCGGTTAATCTAGCCACGCCAGCAGGTGTCACACGTATTGATGTGAGTTCAGCACAACAAATGCTTGATGCTGTGATGGGGCAGGTTGAACAACATGATATTTTTATTGGCTGCGCCGCAGTAGCCGATTATCGAATAGCTGATGTCGCAGATCAAAAAATCAAAAAATCGGCTGAACAAATGCAACTTGCGCTAGTGCGGAATCCTGATATCTTAGCCACGGTAGCTCAGCATACTCCTCGTCCATTTACGGTAGGCTTTGCAGCAGAAACCAACGATGTAGAGCAATACGCTAGGGGCAAACTGCAACGCAAAAAGCTTGATATGATTGCCGCCAATGATGTTTCTATTCAAGGCTTAGGCTTTAATGCCGATAGCAATGCACTACAGGTATTTTGGCAAGACGGCAGCCAACAACTGCCCGCAACAGACAAACTGACACTGGCGCGCCAATTACTTACATTGATAGAAAAACAATTAAAAAAATCATGAAAACACCCATTGAACTAAAAATTATCGACTCACGTATAGGCAGTGAATTCCCATTGCCAGCTTATGCGACACCCGGTAGCGCAGGCATGGATTTACGTGCCATGATCGACGCCGCAATGGTCATTGAGCCAAGTCAAACTGTATTGATTCCAACAGGTATCGCCATTCATGTGGCAGACCCAGGCCTTGCCGCTGTGATTTTACCGCGCTCAGGCATGGGCCATAAACATGGCATTGTTTTGGGTAATCTAGTCGGCTTAATTGACTCCGATTACCAAGGACAGTTAATGGTGTCATGTTGGAACAGAAGTGATAAACCATTTACTCTCGAAATTGGCGATCGATTAGCCCAATTGATGTTTGTACCCGTTGTACAGGCAACGTTTACCGTAGTGGATGAGTTTAATAGCTCAGATCGTGGAGAAGGCGGTTTTGGTCATTCAGGCACCAAATAACCTTTTCAAGTAGTCACTGAGCCAAGGAACAGATAATGGCTGAAAGCCCTAAAATAAATCGTCGTGAGCATATTTTACAATGCTTAGCACAAATGCTCGAAACCAGCCCAGGTCAACGTATAACAACAGCAAAGCTCGCCGCCGAAGTGGGCGTGTCAGAAGCTGCTCTGTATAGACACTTCCCCAGTAAAGCGCGGATGTTTGAAGGCTTAATCGAATTTATTGAAGATGCGATTTTATCACGCTTAAACATCATCATGGACGAAGAAAAAGACACCATGACCCGCTGCCAGTTGGTATTACACCTGCTATTAGTATTTTCTGAACGTAACCCAGGCATCTCAAGGGTGCTTAATGGCGATGCCTTGCTAGGTGAAAACGAGCGTTTACGCAGTAGAATTGACGTATTATTTGCCAAAATAGAAACACACATCAAACAAATTCTACGTGAAAAAACCTTGCGTGAAGGCGTAGGCTTTAATATCGATGAAGCTATTTTAGCTAACTTGTTGCTAGCCTTTGCAGAAGGACGTATTTCACAATTTGTCCGCAGTGAGTTTAAACAAAAGCCAACACAACACTTTGATGAACAGTGGACGTTTATTCAACAGCAATTGTTAAGAAGTTAATATCGCATCAATAAAGGATGCTAGTTCGGTCCTTTTGCTGCCAATGCTACTTACTCTTCCTTTACCCTTAAACCGTATCAGATCGAATATTTATACCACATAAAAACGAAGTAAGAACGAACGATTAAACAAGGATGTCTCATGATTTTCACCAAATACCTAACCATTATGTTACTTGTCTGTGGTGGCCTATTCACCCATGCATTTGCAGCAGAAAGCCTTTCTACTGCACGACTATTTAGCCGAGGGGCTGAATTTAGCAATGTAAAAATATCTCCAACAGGCGACTATATTAGTGCAATAACCAAACATAATGGTAAAGACAAGCTACTAATATTAAATGCAAAAACAAAACAAATACATCACGCGATATTTTTCCCTGGCAATGCCCAAGTAGGTAATTACGCTTGGGTCAATAATGAAAGAATCGTACTGCAAAAAGAATATTTAAAAGGTTGGAGTGACGTACCGCTGTATTATGGTGAGCTAATGGCTGTTAATGCCGATGGCTCAAGAGCAACTTACCTTTTTGGTTTTAATAGCGGCGAGCAACAAACTGGTTCACATCTGAAGAAAAATACCCCCATAAGAGCAACGGCATTTATTTTAGATCCCCTTCCCGATGACGACCGCTATATGCTCGTCAATGCAATCCCATGGAATGAGTCTAATTCTTTAAACTATGAATTATCACAGACTGTATACCGTGTAGATTTATACAAAGGGTTCCGCAGAAAAGTCACCACTTCGCCTATAGGTTACTCTCGATTTTTAACCGATCACGATGGTGAAGTACGCTTTGTTGCAGGCGAAGATGAAAACAACATAACAAAAGTATTTTATCGTCAAGACCGCGAATGGCTTAACACCGATAACCTCAAACTCAATTTGGATGATTTCTACCCAATATCTTTTGCCGAAAATAAAAACAGTATTTATGCAGCGGCTCGGGTAAAAGGCGAAACCTTAGGGATTTATGAAATCAATCTAGAAACAGGTGAAAAAACACAAATTATTAAAGATGACAAAAGTGATCCCAGTAATTACTGGATAAACCAAGCTACCAAAAAACTCTATGCAGTTGAATTTGAAAATGGTTATCCGTCTTACGCTTTCGTCAATCCAGAAGACAGTCATTCAAAATTGCTAAAGCAGTTGCTCGCATCATTACCTGGCCATCAAGTTCGTATTGTTAGCGAAACTCGTCATTCAGAAAAACTCATCGTGGTGGCATTTAACGATCGAAATCCCGGTGATTATTATATATTTGATACCAAGGCCATCACACTCCAACACTTAGCCTCTGCCAAGAAATGGCTCGACCCAGCGCGAATGTCAGAAGTGAAGCCAATTAGTTTTACCAGCCGAGACGGTAAAGTCATTAGCGGTTATTTGACATTACCTTATGATAAAGAAGCGAAAAACCTCCCTCTTGTAGTCAATCCCCATGGTGGTCCGCATGGAGTAAGAGATGAATGGGGGTTTAATACTCAAAACCAAATGCTAGCAAATCAAGGGATGGCTGTATTACAAGTCAATTTTCGTGGTTCAGGTGGTTTTGGACAAAACTTTGAACAAGCTGGATTCCAAAAATGGGGTTCAGAAATACAATATGACATTCTCGATGCCACTCATTATGTCATTGAGCAAGGTTATGTAGATAAAAACCGTATCTGTATTTCTGGTGGTAGTTTTGGTGGTTATAGTGCATTGCAAAGCGCAATACTTGAACCCGATCTGTTCAAATGCGCTATCGGTTTTGCAGGGATTTATAATTTAGAACTGATGTTCGATGAAGGAGATATTGCAAATAGTGCTTCGGGTACTAGTTACCTTAAAAATGTTTTAGGTCAAAATAGTGAAGTACTAAGGGCGATGTCTCCCTCAGAAAATGTAGATAAGCTGAAAGCAAACTTGCTTCTAGTGCATGGCGGTGACGATGAACGAGCGCCCATTGAACAACTAGAATCACTAGAAAAAGCCCTTAAAGCACATGATTATCCCTATGAAAAACTGGTGATGGATGATGAAGGCCATGGTTTCTACAATGATGACAATCGTGCCCAATATTATGAAAAAATGCTTCTATTTCTTAAAAAGAACCTAAACATTAAATCGTAATGAGCTAATGAGCTAATGAGCTAATGAGCTAAAAAATATTATATCAACAAGCCGATACCCGGCAAACGGGGTCGGCTTTTTTTGTACCTGCGTTATGACTTTCAAGCAAATTCAACCGCGCAAAGAGGCCAACCAAACGGGTATCAACATAAATTGGAAGTCGTAATATACGTCCATATTTCCACCTCATCTCAATGAATAAATAATGAGTACGTATTGCTCCGACCACTTGAATTAAATACAATACCGTTACATTTTTAACATTAATTACACGGACTGTATTTATGCTGCGCATTTTATACCTCACATGTTGTTTCTTCTGAATAAAAATACTGATACAACTTAATCTTTCTTTGATTGAAATAAATACTCTTTTATTTTAAAATTGCGCCAGAAACAAATAGGCAACAATAAAAACAAAAACACAACAAACCACAAGGATGTACAATGAAACTATCCAAGCTTATCGCTTTGGCTTTATTACTTTACCCTGCCTTCATAACATCATCTTTTGCATCTGACACACTAACAACTGCAAAATTGTTTAGTAAATCGTCTGAATACAGCAATGTTAAATATTCACCTAGTGGTGACTATATCAGTGCAAAAACAATCAATGACGATAAACGTATTTTAATTATTTTAGACGCAAAAACCTTAAAAATTGTCCATGCTATTCAATTTGGTACTAATGCCCAAGTCGGAAATTATGTATGGGTAAACGATGATCGTATTGTATTTGAAAAAGAGTACTTAAAGGGTTGGGATGATCATCCTCAGTATTACGGTGAACTAATGGCCGTAAACGCTGATGGTTCTCAAGCTGAATATCTTTTTGGCTACGAAAATAACGAACAGCAAACTGGCTCAAGCATTAAGAAAAAAACTCCTTACCGCGGTACAGCATTTATTTTAGATCCTTTACAAGATGATGACAGATACATGCTTGTCCAAGCGCTGCCTTGGGGGGCTGGAAGTACTTCAACAGCAGATAACCTTCATATTGTTTTTAAAGTTGATGTCTATAGAGGCACACGCCGAAAAATTACCTACGCGCCTATTAGCTATTCACAATTTATTACTGATCACGATGGCGAAGTTAGGCTTGTTAAAGGTACAAATAAAGACGATATTGAACAATCTTTTTATTATAAATCAGGCGACTGGATTAATATTGATCAGCTTAATCTCGGTCTAGATGATTTTACTCCAGTGGCATTTACCAAGGATCCAAACATAATCTATGCCGCGGGGCGAGTTAACAACCAAACACTGGGTATTTATACTGTTAACCTCACCACCGGTGACAAGAAATCGCTAATAAAAGATGAATTAGTCGATCCTAGTCAGCTTTGGATTAGTGAAGTATCAAAAGAACTTTATGCGGTTGAATATGAAGCAGAATACCCAACTTATGCCTTTGTTAATCCAGACAATCAACAAGCAAAAATTCTAAAAGATTTAATAGTAGCCCTTCCCGGCCATCAAGTGCATTTAGTCAGTCAAACTCGCAATGGTAATAAGTGGATAGTGTTTGCCTTTAATGATCGCAATCCAGGCGATTATTACACTTTCGATGCTGAAACAATGAAACTTGGATATTTAGTTTCAGCAAGAGAATGGTTAACACCAGATGATATGGCTGAAGTTAAGCCGATTAAATTTACTAGTCGAGACGGACAAACTATTCACGGTTATCTGACGTTGCCAAAAGGCAAAGACGCTAAAAACTTACCTCTAGTGGTAAACCCCCATGGTGGTCCACATGGCATTCGAGATTGGTGGCAATTTGATCCACAAAACCAAATGCTTGCAAAAGAAGGTATTGCTGTTTTACAAGTCAATTTCCGTGGCTCTGGTGGTTATGGAGATGACTTTGAATTTTCCGGATATAAGAAATGGGGTGCTGAAATACAATACGATATTATTGATGCCACTAACTATGTCATTGAACAAGGCATAGTCGATAAAGATCGTATCTGTATTGTCGGTGGTAGTTTTGGTGGATACAGCGCACTCCAGAGTTCGATTCTTGCACCTGATTTATTCAAATGCGCAGTAGGTTTTGCTGGTGTATATGATCTAGCATTAATGTTCCATAAAGGTGATGTTTCAGATCGCCGGATGGGCTTAAGTTATTTGAAAAAAGCACTTGGTCAAGATGCCGCTATCCTGAAAGCTATGTCACCATCAGAAAATATCGACAAGCTAAAAGCTAAGCTATTAATTGTACATGGCGGTGAAGATGAACGAGCGCCAATTGAGCAATATGAAGCACTAGAGAGAAAGCTGAAAGCTTATGAGTACCCATTTGAAAAAATGATATTAGACGATGAAGGTCATGGCTTCTACAACGATGAAAATCGGGCTGAGTATTATGACAAAATGCTTAAGTTCATCAAAGAGAACCTAAACGTAAAGTAGATATCGCTTAGACGTTTAACCACAAAAAGCCGATACCCGACTAACGGGGTCGGCTTTTTTGTTACCTACAGTATTAATTTAGCGCAAATCGCGTTATTCTCCTCGTCCCTTAACGGGCGCCCAAGTGGGTATTAACGTACACTCATATAAACAGTGATATCGAGTAGTTGGAGGATATATGGCACTCAGTGAAGCCGCAATAAAAGTACAAGCAGCGCTAAAAGACCGTGGGTTAGAAACCCCAATGCTGCCAAAAACTTCCACGCCTGAAGAACGTAAAGTCAAAATTGAACACCATATGCGTGAAATCTTGACCTTAATGTCACTCGACCTAACCGACGACAGCTTAGTTGATACTCCTCGTCGTATCGCAAAAATGTATGTCGACGAAATATTCTCTGGGCTTGATTACGAAAACTTCCCTAAGATCACGGTTATCGAAAACAAAATGGGTGTAGATGAAATGGTGCGTGTACAAGACATCAGTCTTACCAGCACCTGCGAACACCACCTAGTGACCATTGATGGCTTCGCAACGGTGGCTTATTTGCCACGCACAAAAATTATTGGCTTGTCTAAAATCAATCGTATCGTGCGCTTCTTTTCCCAACGCCCACAAGTACAAGAGCGCCTAACCCAACAAGTGTTAGTGGCACTGCAAACTCTACTTGAAACCAAAGACGTTGCGGTAAAAATGGATGCGGTACATTACTGCGTTAAATCCCGCGGCGTCATGGACTCAACTAGCTCTACTACCACTACAGCGCTTGGCGGTATTTTTAAATCAAACCCAGCTACCCGCGCCGAGTTTTTACACCAAGTAAAATAATGTGGTAAATAACACGCAAATAAAAACGCAGCCACCGATGTTGTCATCTAGGAGCTGCGTTTTTGTTTTAAATTTGAATAAGATTAAATGCCGTATTGCTCACGATACGCGCTAACTGAAGCAAGTTCTGCTTCCATACCCGGCTTTTCAGACAAGTAACTGATTAAATCAGCAAGCTTAATAATCGACACAATCTGACAACCAAAATCGCGTTCAACTTCTTGAATCGCCGACAGCTCGCCCTTACCTTTTTCTTGACGATCAAGTGCAATCAACACACCAGCAAGTTGGGCATTGTGGGCATTAATAATTTCCATCGATTCACGAATAGCCGTACCAGCGGTGATCACATCGTCCACCAACATGACTTTGCCTTTTAACTCGCTGCCCACCAAACTGCCACCTTCGCCGTGGGTTTTGGCTTCTTTACGATTAAAGCAGTAAGGAATATCCACATCGTGATGATCGCATAACGCTACAGCTGTGGTTGTCGCTATCGGAATACCTTTATACGCTGGGCCAAATAACAAATCGAACTCAATACCCGAGTCCATTAACGCCGCAGCATAAAAGCGACCTAAACGCGCTAAGTCTTTACCCGTATTAAACAATCCTGCATTAAAAAAGTACGGACTCGTACGGCCAGATTTAAGGGTAAACTCACCAAAACGTAATACTTGGCGGGCTAAAGCAAACTCAATAAATTCGCGTTGATAGGCTTTCACGGTTATTCCTCTTTCATCAAATTTTAGATTAAAAAAAAGGACCGTAATCGGTCCTCATTTTTCAACAGCATATTAACTTAATGCGGCTTTTTGCACATCGACAATTTCGCGAATACTGTTTTTAGCTAACACTAACAACTCAAGTAACTCTTCATGGCTAAATGGTTCGCCTTCTGCAGTACCTTGAATTTCAATAATCTTACCGGTTTCTGTCATCACAACGTTCATGTCAGTTTCAGCAGCGCTGTCTTCAATGTATTCTAAATCACTGATCGCTTCGCCTTTGTAAATACCAACACTAACAGCAGCAATTAAAAACTTAAGTGGGTTAGCTTTAATAATGCCTTTACCACGAGCCCAGTTAAGCGCATCAACTAACGCCACACAAGCACCAGTAATAGCCGCAGTACGCGTACCGCCATCAGCTTGAATAACATCACAATCGATAACGATAGTGTTTTCACCTAACAACTTCATGTCTACAGCTGCACGTAATGCACGACCAATTAAACGTTGAATTTCTTGAGTACGGCCAGACTGCTTACCACGAGCCGCTTCACGGTCCATGCGGCTGTGAGTTGAACGCGGTAACATACCGTATTCAGCAGTTACCCAACCTTGGCCTTGGCCTTTAAGAAAACGTGGAACGCCTTCAGTGAAACTTGCTGTACATAATACTTTTGTGTCGCCAAACTCAACTAAAACAGAGCCTTCAGCATGTGCAGTAAAAGAACGCGTAATAGTGATAGGGCGAGTTTGAGCTGGTGTACGGTTACTTGGGCGCATGAAAAGTCCTGTAGTCGAATTCATATCATATTTGAGCCCATATTATAGAGCTTCACGCCGTTAGATGCCATGGTAAGCAGCGATAAGCCACAAATCTATCGACTAATCCTTTAATCCCATCCGCTAAAACGGCTATAATCAACTCACATTCGCGTAATAACATAACAGGACACTTCATGATCCAAAGCATGACAGCCTACGCTCGTATCGAGCACAAAGCACAATGGGGCACCGCCTCATGGGAAATCCGTTCAGTCAACCAGCGCTACTTAGAAACCTACCTGCGCCTACCTGAGCAGTTTCGCAGCTTTGAACCTGTCTTACGCGATCGCTTACGTAAACGCCTTAACCGCGGCAAAATCGAAGTTAATTTACGTTATGAACTCGCCGACAACAGCAGTAATGAATTACAACTGAATCAAGATTTAGCCAAACAGCTATTAAGTGCAGCAAACTGGTTAAAACAAGAAGCCGGACAAGGCGAACTCAGCCTAACAGATATACTGCGCTGGCCTGGCGTTCTATCCGCAGCAGAGCAAGATATGGATAGTGTAGGTGCCGATTTAATGATCGCGTTCGACAGTGCCATCGATCAGTTTATCGAAGCTCGCGGCCGTGAAGGTGAAGCGATTAAAGACATGCTACTGACCCGTTTAGACGGCGTAATGGAGCAAGTGAAGGTTGTGCGTGAACACATGCCAACGGTAATGCAGTATCAACGCGACAAATTAACTAACCGCTTAGCCGATATTGCTGGTGAATTAGACCCTGCCCGTATCGAACAAGAAATGGTGTTATTGGCGCAAAAGCAAGATGTTGCCGAAGAAATGGACCGCCTTGAAGCTCACGTAACTGAAGCTCGCCGCATCCTTAAAAAAGGTGGCAGCGAAGGCCGCCGTCTAGACTTCATGATGCAAGAGTTTAACCGTGAATCAAACACCCTAGCCTCTAAATCAATCAGCGCAGAAATCACTTCTGCCGCAGTTGAATTAAAAGTACTGATTGAGCAAATGCGCGAGCAGATCCAAAACGTCGAGTAAGCTTAAAGCTTGGACGTAGTAACATTAAGCCCAGCATTTGCTGGGCTTAATTTTTTGGATTTTAGGTTTGGATTTTTCAGCCAATGCTGAATATGTTAATGAGTAAACAGCTCAGGCTTACATGCTGTAAGCATTAAAATACAACTTACACGCTGTAACCGTTAAGGTGAGATTTACTCGCTAAAGCGTGTGAAAAATATCAACATTCTCTCGCCGTCATTTATAGAGACCCATCATAAACAGCGAGATGTACACTACTATAAAATTCGACCTACAATGGCACTTATCCTCGTGTTTTAATTTGTTTACCCATTCAATATAGGGCGCTTAATGACAAACCCTTTATCAGCTAAACAATGGTTACAGCTAAGTATGCAGCAGCAAGGTTTATTACAGCCTTTGGAGTCATTGCCAAAGCTTATCCAGCAATTAAGTTATGTGCAAATTGACTCTATTAATGTGGTTGAACGCGCGCATCATCATGTATTACACAGTCGTCTGCCCGAATATTCTGCCACCATGTTAGATGCAGCAATGAGCGATAAAACCGTGTTTGAGTACTGGTCCCATGCGGCTGCTTATCTGCCTATTGAAGATTACCGTTTTAGCCTGTATCGCAAACAGCAATTACAACAAGGTGGTAAGCATTGGTTTGAACCAGAACATAAAGTCATGCGTGAAGTTAAAGCCCGTATTAGTGCCGAAGGTCCATTAAAAACCAGTCAGTTCACCCATGAATCAGACACTAAAAATGGCACTTGGTGGGACTGGAAACCGGCTAAAAAAGCGCTTGAGCAGTTGTTTATGCAAGGCGAGTTAATGGTTGCTAGGCGCGACAAGTTTCAAAAAGTGTACGACTTAACCGAGCGAGTACTACCCAAGCATACCGACACCACAGTGCCTAGCGATACAGAATTTGCCCAACACTTGATTCAGCGTTATTTATCGGCGCATGGTTTTGGTAATTTGCAGCAAATACAATATTTACGCAAAGGCCTTAAACCT
Organism: Shewanella sp. AC91-MNA-CIBAN-0169; assembly: GCF_040310165.1. Lineage (NCBI taxonomy): Bacteria > Pseudomonadati > Pseudomonadota > Gammaproteobacteria > Alteromonadales > Shewanellaceae > Shewanella > Shewanella sp. AC91-MNA-CIBAN-0169. The sequence goes on along the minus strand of NZ_JBEOPM010000004.1, from coordinate 204,228 downwards.
CTACTCAGCCAAACATTAGCGCAACTGTGCGAACAAGGTGATATCGCCAGCTTTACCGACCCCAGCGCCAATACACAACACGTTTACTTCTACCAACCTACGCTCACCTTACCCACTGCTATTCACAATAAAGTCTGGCTACTTAATCCGTTTGATAATTTAGTCATTCAACGCCAAAAGCTTCGGCAATGGTTTGGGTTTGATTACCAAATAGAAGTGTATGTGCCTGAGGCTAAACGCCAATTCGGTTATTATTCACTGCCCATTCTATGGCGTGACGGTTTTGTTGGCCGCGTGGATGTAAAAGCCGACCGTAAAAACCAATGTTTGTTACTGCAAAACCTGCACATTGAAACGCAAAAATTGACGAACCAACATGATGAATTAAATGACAAAACACATTTTGTTGCTGCGTTAATCGAGGCCATTGATCACTACTGCACATTCAACAACTGCCAGCGTTGGCAGCTAATACAATGTAACGATAAAACGATTGCTAAAATGTTACTCAAAGCAAGTCAACAGAGTAGTTAACTGCATACTTTGTGCTTCGAATACAGTTCACCCTCCCCTATAAAAGTGACGCAAAACAATATACGCACTGATATGTAATGTTGTTCACGTTTTAAACATTTATTACCATACCCAATTCAATAGCTTGAGTTACATCACTAACCCCAAAGATGTAGTGAGATACTTTCAAAAGGTTAAAAATAATAACAACCTACATAAAAACCTACGCGGGGAGAAAACACGATGTTTTATATACACATGCTGCTGTTATTAGCGGTGATATTTGTTGGTATTCGCCATGGCGGTATCGCCTTTGGTTTATTGGGCGGGTTAGGTGTTTCGGTACTCGCATTTGTATTTGGCGTTGCACCAGGTGCGCCACCTATCAGTGTAATGTTAATTATTCTAGCCGTAGTGGCGGCTTCGGCGACGTTAGAGGCCACAGGCGGTTTAAAGCTGTTGGTAAAGTTTGCTGAAAAGCTGTTGCGCAAACATCCTGAACATATCGTCTTTTTAGGCCCACTATGTACCTATTCATTAACCGTTCTGGTTGGTACTGGTCATTCTGTTTATCCCCTTCTTCCTGTAATTTACGATGTGGCGTACAAAAAAGGCATCCGCCCAGAACGTCCATTAGCCATGGCAACTGTAGCATCACAAATGGGTATTACTGCCAGCCCAATTGCCGCAGCAGCAGCAGTAGTGCTTGCCACCGCCGTTGATAATAATCTAGATATTAACTTACTTGATGTACTCATGGTGACCATTCCCGCCACACTAACAGGCTTACTAGTAGCGTGTACTTGGAGCTTAAAGCGCGGTAAAGATTTAGATAAAGATGAAGAGTTTCAGGCACGTTTAACAGATGATGAGTTTCGTGAAGCATTAACCGACCCAAAAGCAGATGAGGTGCAAACACCCCAGGCCGAATCGACCGCAAAGAAAGGCTTAACAGTATTTTTACTGGGTATATTTGCCGTTATCATGGTGGCGATGTTTAGTAAGCAAATACTGCCAGCTGGCGTCAGCATGTCGGTAGCGATTCAATTTATGATGTTGTCAGTCGGTGGAGTAATATTACTCGCCACCAATATCTCACCGAAAAAAATTGTCACCAGTAACGTGTTTACCGCCGGTATGACTGCGGTCATTATCATTTTTGGTATCGCATGGATGAGTGACACCATTATTGAACACCATAAAACCTATTTAGTGAGTGCGGTAAGCGACATTGTCAGCGTGTATCCATGGACATTTGCTATTGCGATGTTTGTGTCGTCTATTTTCTTAAAAAGTCAGGCTGCGGTATTAACCATTATGTTGCCATTAGGGTATTCACTCGGTATTCCAGCACCAGTATTAATTGGTGTACTGCCAGCGTGTTATGCCTACTTCTTCTTCCCATTCTACCCAAGCGATTTAGCGGCAATTAGTTTTGATAGAACCGGCACCACCCACATTGGTAAATATGTACTCAACCACAGCTTTATTATTCCAGGCTTTATTGGCGTAGTAACCGCAACATTTGTGGGTTACTTTATATCGATGGCTATTAACTAGCCCTAGCTAGCGCTTTGGCTTTGAGCTAAGAACTAAAGTGATAAACCGCTAGTGAATTGACCCAAATAAGTTACTAGCATCAATAAGAATGGCAGCCAAAGTGGCTGCCATTTTTGTGTTTAATCATTGAGAACCTAAAGACCGATGAACTAAAAACGAAGACCTAGAAAACTACAATTATCTGATGAGTTATCGACAGGTTCATGGGTTAATCCGCCCACCATATCGCCATCTGCAACACGCAAAAATCCATCCATGAGACTTGGAGAAAAGATCTTGTCTGATCAATCGCAAAAGCGAAAATATCTAGGCTAGAACAAGTCTGCTTCAAAGCAATACTGAATTTAATGTCAAACATCCCCACAAAAGTTGAGCCGTTGAGTATTAGTTTGCATCAAAAACGCTGAAAATGTCATTTATCACTTTGAATATAAATAGGATTGTCATATTCGGTCTTGTTATTTATATACTTACAAAAACCGCCTGTCGTATTTTGTGTTTCAAACTCTAAAAAATGAGGTTTTACAGACTCACTTTTATCACTTGGAATAACATAATATGAACTAATTGATTTTATTGGTGAATATATCTTATCTTCATATTTGAAGATGACATACTCCAAATATTCCGCACTACTCACTCCTGTTTCAAAGTACCCCCTAATTACTGGAACTCTGTAATCTATTCCTTCGCACCTAGCATGTATAACAGCAATTAACTGTAAGTCATTTGACGCTTGACGGTTTATAATTACTTCAGCAGCACCTTCAGAGGGAGAATATAACAAATACTCTTGATCAGTCCACTCAGATAATCTGAACTCATTTGCATTTAGTGAAAATGAAGTTAAAAATACTATAAAAAAATAAAAGCCTTTATTAAAAAACATCTTTAAATACCTTTCTTCTTAATAAATCAGTTAAATTATCATGACGTTTATTGTAACTTGTTGTCTTACTATTAATGACTTTAGTAATACTATCCGTAACCATTCGACTTTCCCCTATATCTGCTTTTCTATAAAGCTGATGTTCCAGCCAGAATATTAGAGCAGATCTTACTGCAAATTTGGGTTGTAGTAATAAATCGGGGGTTGCGACAAAATCGACACTTGCACTCCACAAGTTATTATGCTTTGTTTTCATTGAAATATAATTTGATTTCCCGGTTAATTGAAGTATACCTCTACCTCTATATTTCCAGCCGTCACCAGACTCTACACTGCCATTACCCATTCGATTCGCATATGCATGATTTGCAATAGCTTCGATATCCGCTTTTTTATTAGTAGCCTTGTTATATGCGTGATCTTTTGCATCAGAAGGAGTTCGTCCATAATGTGAGAATATAGATATCAAAGCCATTTCGTTGTAATTAAGATTCTCCTCTAAGTTGAATTTACCTCCAACTTCATGCATTACTTGAGCGATAAAGTGACACATTCTTAATTCTGTATTAAGTTGACACTTATTAACGTTATAATTCAACTCTTCAGCCACTTCACTTAATAGTTTATCGCTCACATTGTGTTCGCTTTTCCAAATAGCTCTAAGGTGCGATAAACTCAGAGTTTGATTTTCAACTCTATTTGAAGACTTATATATAGACATCATCAATTCCTTTTGTACTAACTATTTACATATAATTTGTAAACCCACTTTAATTTAAATAGGATACGACAGGATTACATTTGAGTATATAATCTTCAATAATGACGAAGCATTCCTGAATACACCCCAAATAATAACCCCCAAATATCTTCACTCTAAAGTTAATACGACTTAAATACTATTGAAGTTATTAATACGAAATATCCCAATTATCAACATGTTTCCTAAAACGATACACCGTAAACCCATCCATGGGGGCTTGACGAAAACATCCTGTTTTCAACAGCTGCAGAGGACGATATGGCTAGCTTATCCTACCGCCAATTTCGCGGCTTCGTGCCACATAGCATCTGGCATAGGAGTCATTAATTTCCAGGTTATATTCATTGGCTGCGCCCCAGCGTGTTTCCTATAAATCACTTCACCAAAATTGACAAAGCCCATGGTTCGGCCGTTTTCATCTTTCGCTTGCTCTCGCACAAACAGAATCAATTTACGGCCCATTTTTTCATGCTCAATATAGCCCAAACCTCTTCCATATTCTGGTCTTGCACTATTTTGAGATTGCCAATGAAATAGCGACTCGTTAATCGCATAATCATGATACATAGTCGTGGGAGAAAACTGCTTTACTGACTTTTTCAAGGTCACAAACAGCAATTCAACATTACGCTCCTTAAGAACTAAAACGCCTTCACGGGCGGTGGATTTTCTATCAAAGGAGCTGGCTCCACTGGCTGCGAGTATTTGTTCTCTGGTATATCTTGAATGCACTTTTAAGACATCTAATGTGGGGATATGCATTTCAAGTTCATGATGATGGATACGATCGATAAGTAACGATATGACATCAAGGAGTTCAGCTTGTAATCGAGCATGTCTCAATGCCGCAACACTTTGCTTAAGGCTGGCAAAACCTAGCTCGGCACCCGACTTATCCCAAAAGTTATAATGGCACGCTAATGCAAATTGGCGCTGAGTTGCATTGGTATCGTCGAAGCTGAAATTATCGATAATTAGCTGCTTTAAAAACTGTAAATATGAGATAGAACTGCAAGCGAACAAATGATTATTTATCGCGCGATAGTAGGCTTTAGCCAGACTCGTATCTAAATTTGGCTCATTTATTTGATTTCTATTTGCGCTCTCAACGAGTTCTAGCCAACTCATTTTTAGCTTATAAATATCTTCTAAATTAACATTTGGGTTAAAACGTAAAAAATTAACCAAGCTTAAGGTAAGCGTACTTTGGTGCTCGAAATTATTGATCAGCTGTCGCAACCTGCTAACATTCATCGTTGCACGGCTAATATTTCGTAAAATCATTGCCTGAGTCTGTTCTTCTAACTCGATTCGACAACCTAATGGCAAATGAGGAAAGTCATTGGTTATCTCATCTTTAATCGATTGATTCGTTTTACCAACCAGCGCGCGAAACTTTTGTGAAAAGTCGTATTCATCACGAGAATTACCCACAAAATCCAATACTGTACAGCACTGTTTATCATCGGTTAGACGCAATCCTCGTCCTAGCTGCTGTAAAAAAATGGTTAAGCTTTCGGTTGGACGTAAAAACAATAATGTATCAACGTCTGGAATATCGACACCTTCATTAAAAATATCCACCACACACAAAATGTGTACATGACCGCTGATTAAACTCTGGCGTTTTTGTTGCCGCTCATGACTATTATCACTGGTGAGCACATCCGCACTAATACCGGCTAAGTTGAACTTCTTCGCCATGTATTCTGCATGTTCTTTGCTGACACAAAACGCCAAAGCTTTTATCTGACGAATGTCAGTGACCGTGTCATTAAGGCTTCTAATAATGCGCACAACTCTTTGTTCATTATGAGTATATAAATGACTTAGCTCTGCAATATCATATCGCCCTTGATGCCATTTAATTTTGCGAAGGTCGGTATCATCATCAATAGCAAAGTATTGGAAAGGACATAAATAGCGCTGATTGATTGCTTCGGGCAAACGAATTTCTGCAGCTATTACGCCACAAAAGTCATCCAGAATGTTTTGCCCATCATGACGCTCTGGCGTGGCTGTTAACCCCAATAAAATCTTGGGTGAGAAATGCGCTAATAATCCTCGATAACTACTGGCTGCAATGTGATGAACTTCATCTATCACAATATAATCATAAAAATCAGTGGTGAGCGGTAAGCTTGATAATTGCAGGTTTAAGCTTTGTATCGAAGCAAACAAATACCGGTAGCTATTAGGCTTGTGCTCAGCAACCCACAATTCACCAAACTGATTATTCTTCAATACACCACGGTACGCAGACAATGCTTGCTTAAGAATTTCTTGTCGATGAGCCACGAATAAGAAATTAGCTTCTGGATGCAGTTTATAAAAACGGGCAAAATCAAACGCTGAAATAAGCGTTTTACCAGTGCCCGTAGCTGCAACTACTAGATTTTTATACCGCTGATGAATACTACGCTCAACATTTAACTGCTCAAGAATCTCTCGCTGATGTGCAAAAGGTTTTATATCAAAATGAAAGGTGCTGCTTTCGCTATAACTACCTTTAGCCTCACGCAATGCTTCATGAAGTTTGTTTTTAGCTTCAATATTGCCATCAAATAATTCAAATTCACTGGATTGCCAATATGACTCAAAGGTGTTGAGGGATTTATCGATTATATGAGGAATTTCTTGGGTGGTTATTTTTAAATTCCATTCAAGACCACTGGTCAACGCAGAATGCGATAAATTCGATGACCCAATATAACCGGTATGAAATCCTGTATTGCGCAAAAACAAATAAGATTTCGCATGCAAACGCTCGCGCTTAGTGTTGTAACTCAATTTAACTTCAGTATTTGGCAGGCTTGCTAAAAACTCGACTGCTTTAGCATCTGTCGCCCCCATATAAGATGTCGTAATGATCCGCAGGGTCTTGCCACTTCGAGTGAACTCTTCAAGTTCATTTTTAAAAATCCGAATGCCAGCCCACTTAATAAAAGACACTAACCAATAAATTTTGTCTGCTGAGCGGATCTCGCGCTTTAACTCTGTGTCTAAAGAAATTCCGGCGTTGCTACCACAAAAAAGTTCACTTTGGCTTAATCCTGTTAGCGGATAAATGGCTTTAGTAAACGCAGGAAAGTCCGTCGATATGGGATTTTTTTTATCAAATAGCGCTGTTAATATACGGCCTTTACTATCGAGTAAGTTTTCAGTAATCAATTGATCATCTTGAACATGATCTTTCAACCAAAGCACTAACTTATTTGCCAAACCGATTTGCTCTGTGAGTTGATTGTCTCCGCTAGGGATTGCACCAATGGCACTCTCCATTATCTTGGTCAAAAACCTCGATAGCCAAACACTGGCCTCAGCGCTTTCTAATGGCCGCTCACCTAAATAGAACACATCACGATTGATGCTTTTATCTATCAGTTGAGTAATAAGCTTTTCATAAATACCAACTTGTTCCATGTCAGATAGGCCTTTTGAAAGTGAAAACACTAAGAATATACCATAGCAATAAGTGCATATTACGACTAAGAATAATATTATTTATCAATAAAATGCTTACAGAACAACGATTAAATTAGCGCACCAACACATACCTTGTGCTTCTGCCGCCCGCGCCGGTTTTGACCAAACATTGCTGCTCAACTAATTGAGCCAAATGTCGGGTGGCGGTGGCGCGGCTGACTTTAGCGACTTTTTGATACTGGCTACTACTGATCCCATCATTAAAGTCACCATCAAGTAATCTATTTAGCACTCTCACTTGTTCTGTGGTTAACGCTGGAGTGAGTAAGCGTTGGTCCACTCGACGCCAAAATTGGGTTTTAGCAGTAGTTTGCTCAATGCTATTGAGCGTGTGTTGAATAGCGTCATTTAAGGTGTCTAAAAACCACAGCAGCCAAGGTGTGATATCTAAGCCACCTTGCTGGGTAGACTCTAATATTGCGTAATAGGCTTTGCGTCGCTCAAGAATACTAACTGACATTGTGTAAAAATGAATAGAACGATGCTCAGCTTGCGCGAGTGCTAAGTCGGTGAGCAAACGGGTGATACGTCCATTACCATCATCAAGCGGGTGCAAGGTGACAAACCACAAATGGGTGATGGCTGCGCGCACGAGCGGGTCGACATTAGGTTGATTTCGTGATTGATTAAACCACTCAAAAAACTGCGTTAAGTTAAGATCTAGTGTATTGCGTGGAGGCGCTTCAAAATGCACTGTCGGTTTGTCTAAACGCCCCGATACTACTTGCATAGGTTCATTACCACGTAACTTACCGCCAACAACAGGATTAAACCCCGTTTGGTTTTCTGGAAATAACATTGAATGCCAATCTAAAATACGCGTTAGGCTAAGTGGCTGTTGCCAGTTTTGTAGCGCATCTAAGGTGATATCAGCTAAACCATCTGTTTGTGCAGTAGTTGGATAAGGTTTTTCTTCACTCACGCCAAGCTTATTCGCCAAAGAGGAACGTACAGAAAATGCGTTAAGCTTTTCTCCTTCAATAGCACTTGAATAAACGATATTGGCCAGCATGGTATCGAGTGTCCATTGACTAGCGGATTCAGAACCTATTTTACCCAGCAGCAAACCCTGGTTAAATTGAATTTGCCTCAATAGTGCACTTATACGAGCATTATCCCATACAAACTCTGGCCATTCTTGCTGTTGCCAAATCCACATATTAACCCCTGTTTAGCTGACTAAAATACTGTATTGATGCACATACCAAGCTATTCTACTTACAACATGAGGCAAATAGCAATTTATTCGCCTCACCAGGTGAGGCGAATAGGATGATTAATTGCCTCATGGCTCCCATTAGCAAGCTCGATAACACCTTGACAGGCATTTCGGTATAATCGTTTATTGTCTCTATAACCTTTAATTTCTATAACACTATGCGACTGTAATTAATGACATCCAAGCTAACTGAAGTATCGACATCACCACAAGCCGCTAAGCCTAAAGCCGCTTTGCCTAAACCCACTGTGGCAAATGAACAGGCAAATAAAGTATTTATTATTGGCCTGCCGCGGACGGGCACCACGAGTGTGAGTGTGGCGTTGCTTGAGCAAGGGTTAACCGTTGCCCACCAGGCGTTTACGAAGCAGGCGTTTATGTTGGCCGATGCGGTGTCTGATGCGCCGTGTTTTAGTGATTATCAGCAGTTAGATGCGTTATTTCCCAACGCTAAATTTGTCTATTTAGATAGGCCGATGGATAAGTGGTTGCCGTCGATGCAAATGTTACTGGGCAGAATGTTAGTGCATTTAGATAAAGACAAGGGCCGTTTTCATCCAATAATGAAGCGCAGCTTTAATCATAGCTTTGATATATGGCAGGTTGAGGATGTGTTTGATGAAGCGCATTTAACGGCCTGTTATCAGCGCCACCAGCAACAAGTAATGAGTTATTTTGCAGGGCGAGATGACTTTATTACCATTGATATAAGTGTTGCTGGTAGCTTTGCTACGTTGCTGCAGTTTATTGATTTACCTAAGCCCGATACGGCTAAATTTAGGCAGCTTCAATATCCACAACTTCAATCTCAGCCGCAAAACTTTCCGCAGCTGAGCTTTCCACAGCTTAACTTTCCACAGTTAAATATGGGCCGTAATGTGGCCAGTTGGGATGAATATAAGCACCCCAACAAAATTAGCGCTAATGCTTCTGGACCAGATAAACGTAAGTTTTTTGATTACCGCCTAGATTAGTTAAACCCCAACAAAATTAGCGCTAATGTTTCTGGACCAGATAAACGTAAGTTTTTTGATTACCGCCTAGATTAGTATTGTTAGTTATCCTTTCTTAGTCTTTATTTTTAGAACGCTTTTTCTTAGCAACGGTTAACCAATCTAAACTGACACCCGATATGGCATTAAAACCACGGATGCGGAAAATAAGTGTCAGTAATTGCGGCCTTGGGCGCGCTTTGGGTTCAACTGAGCGCGGAATAAACCACAATGCCACCAGCGATCGCATGGTGGTCGATACCATAAACACCAAAAATATGGGGTTGGTTAACCAAGCGTTTAAACCTGTCCAGATTAAAAACTCTGCTGCATACGAGGCAATGACGCCCCCCACCATCGCACCAACAAACACAAAACCCGCACTCAATGCCGCCTGTAATGCGGCATAAATGGCAAAGTCACTACGGAAAGGTCGAATATCGTAGAGGTAATTGGCAGTACTTAAGGTAAAGCCGCTCCAGGCTAAACCGGAAAAGGCTTGAATCGCCAATATATACAGATAGTTGTCGGAAAAAAGCCACAATAACGGCAAACCAGGAATTAAACAGCTGGTAATGATCATCACTAATCTATTGCCGTACAGATCGCTAAATCGGCCCCAGAATCGCAAGGTAATAAACTGCGTAAAAATAGAGGCCACACTAGAAAGCACAAATTCAAAATAGGTAAAATGCAGTTCTTCCAGCATGTATACTGCAAAAAAAGGTGCCGAAATGGCAACCATGCACTGCATACCCGCAACAAATAAACTGTAATGGCGGAAAGTTTTGTCTTTCCATGCTTCGCGGAAATTACCAAATGTTTGTTTAAACACCCCAGACGCTTTGGCGAGCCTAGGCTCGGGGTCGTGCATTTGCAGTAATAACCAGGCTGAAGTAAACCGGCCCATTGCCGCAATCGAAAACAGTAAACTAAAGCCCAACCATGCCATTTGCATTGAGTCGGTTAAGGTTAAAATACCGCCGCCGACAAAGAACACACTCAGCGAGGCCATCATGGTTAATCGAGTACGTGAAGCAAAAAAAGCACCTCGTCGGCGTTGCGGTACAATCATGCCCATCCAGGCACGCCAATGCGGTTGGATTAGGTTGATAAACCCTTGATACAACACCGCTAAGCCAATAAATAACCACACTGCATTATCTGGTCTAAATGCCGCTAACGCGCCCATACCTAACACGACTACGGCTTGTAACACTGCACATGCCACAATAAATTGCCGACGGCTAAAGTGGCTTGCTAACCACACAGACAACAGTTGCGCCAGTGAGCCAAACAATTGAGGTAAGCCAGTTACCCAACCCATTTGGCCTAAACTAGCCCCTAAGAATATGGCATAAGCATTAAAAAAGTTATCACTGGTGGCCGTCATGGTTGACGATGCAACCGCCTCTTGCTGGCTGCGGCGCAAGGTACACCGTAGCCACGACAATCTATCACGACTGCGTGAACAAGAATTAGTGCTGCTAGATGAAGGTTCTAAAGCCATAAGAGGTATGAATGCACGCCATTGATAAGTAACAGATTAAGGATATGGGTTTACGCCACGGATTAACGCCACAAATTGACGTTTCAAGTTAACGTTAATGTTTAAAAGTATGGCTGATAAGTGCCCAGCTAACAATCTATAGCGATCACATAATCCGCTATTGTGATTGTAAGCTAAAGTGCGCACTGCGCTGGTATTACTGCAAAATTTAACAAGCAATATCTTCAGGCTTAACCTGCGCTGAGCCATCTTTAGGTTAATAATTACCTTGACTAAAATGAAACAAAAAAATTACATTAGTAAAACAAAATAAGTGCTATGGAAAGTGCTTCGTCAGTTAACTCAATGCAATGTACGCTTATTGATATTGGCGGTTTTATGCCCTTTCGTTATCTAGTCCCTGTCCATAAAATCAATATAAACAAATAAGTCACACACTTTGAACACCTTAAAGTGTGTTTATTAGATACACCATTTCACAATGAAAGTATAAAAAATATGAAATTACCCTTAATTATCAGTTGTTTTGTTTTAGTAGGATGCCAGTCGACGCCTTACGCCATGATTGATGGTAGTCAAAGTAAGATATCAGATGCTGACAATTATAATGTTGAGATTATCGCCATTGATGGTGCTTTTCAAAGCGGTAAGCTGACAAAAAATATTAAACCGGGATATCACACTGTACACCTAAGCACCACAGGACCACTACGCAGCAAAAAAGCCTCTTCAACATTAGTTTATCCGCTATTAGCCAAAGAGTGCATGCGTTACGTCGTATCCGCACAGCATGGACCTAGCAATAAAGATGACTGGGAAATAAAAGTATTAGATGAAAGGCTTATTCCGGCGTGCACGCCGTCTCCAGCAGAACCTGAAGTCGCGGTGGTGATCCCTGATTACGCTAAACCACCTAGTGAAGTAAACTGCTTAATGCCTAGCCAATTGAATAATCACACAACACCTGTTGTGCTGTTTCATTCTGTTGCTGCTTGTATACAATCACAAGACTATAACGCGGCAATTAACGGCTATTTTTTAGCCGGCGCATATGTGTATTTTGATACTCTACGGGTCACCCACAAGCCATCACACGCAGTGGTAGAGTTAATTAAAAAAAACTCTATTTGGAAGCTATCAGCTCTTGAACAACAACATTTTGAGCAAAAGCTTGCGGAGTTTCTTGCGTCAGAACAAAAAAAAACAGCTTGTGAATGGGTCGCCACGGTGGCTGAACCAGATTACTCACCTGATTATATGCTACAACATTTACCCAAAGCAGGTGCCACTTCAAATAGCACAACAGATCTATCGGTAGACATAAAAGCCACCTTATTTAACGCAACACTAAAAGACTATCTTGGGTGCCCGTCACCAAAAGCATAATGCTGTTGTAACGTGGTCAATGGTAAAAAGCTCTGGCGACATTAACCGACAGGGCTTTTTTACTGCAGTGATTTTGGTTAAATCAAAACGACACAATAAAAATAAACTAGGCCGTACGGCCTTCATCCGCATCAAAGCGCCTACCCATAACGATATGATCTACATGATGCAATAACTTAACTGGCGTTTTGTCATTTAACTATTTGTCAGCATTTTTTGTTGTTTGGCTCGCCATTCGCCAGCAGTCAGGCCAACATAACGTTTAAAGGCTTTTTGAAAGGCCGATTCTGAACTATAACCCACGTGCTCAGCAACGCACACAATACTCATGCCATCAGATAATAGCTTTGAAGCCAGTTGCATTCTCCAGCGATTGATATATTGCATCGGTGGTTGTCCAACATAATGATTAAATCGCTCCGCCAGTGATGAGCGGGACATGCCACACTCAATAGCGAGTATTGCTAGGTTCCATTTTTTAAACGGCTCTTGATGGATCAATATCAGCGCCCGGCTTATGTGCTCATCTTTCATGGCCGCGAGCCAACTTTGGCCCTGCGTGTCCGCAAGATTTTCCATGTGTTGCCTTAAGGCCTGAGTAAAAATTAATTCACTTAACTTAGTGACAATATTGCGCGCCCCCTCACTGGACTTGCGCATTTCACTTAAGGTAGAAACGAGTAATTGCTTCATCACCCCCTCACTACCCACATGCTCTTTGACCACCAGCATGTCTGGTAAGGTCTTTAACAGCGGATTTAAGGGCTGGGCATTAAAACCGATATAGCCGCAAATAAGTTTTGAGCGCTCACCTTCTTCACCAATTTTTACTAATGTAAACGGTTGTTTTTTTGCAGCAGTTTGTTGATAAAAACGGGCATCCGCTGCTATTCCCTGCCAATTATTGATGTTGGATGTCAAGGAATGGCTTGAACCCTTAGGAAACATAACGACGTCGCCAGATTCAAGTCTTGATGGTGCCATCAGCTTATTGTCAGATTTTACCCAGCCGTTGCCGTCCAACATAATATGAAAAGGAATAACATGTTCTACTTCGGTCAACATAAAAGAACCAATTAAATTCATCGTTGGATTAACTAATACCCATGGCTCTGCCGCTTCCACTTCAAAATAGAGCGCACCTTTTATATGTATGGTATCGAGTACTTTTGACAATATATCCATATCAATCATCCTTTAATTTATGCAAAAGCTAGCTTTGCACAATTCTTGTTTGTTCAATTTGGTTTTATTGAGAGCTTCATTACTCAATTTTTTTACTCGCGTTCAAAGTTTAGGTTAATAAATGGACGATTGGACATTAATTAAAGCGCAATGGCTATTCACTATTCGCGGTATACCACCCAAGATAAACTATGCTTTTTACATGGCGGGCAGATAACCGTGCTCACTGCTGATTATCAAAGCCTTGCCCCGTAAAAATCAGTATTCAAGGTCAATTCAATAAAATTCAATGACCTACTGGATTGGGTGGTTTTGATCTCGGCATCATTATGCAATGACTGGGGAAACACTGATGTTTATAGCTTATTCAAAACCTCGAATATAGAACGATAATCTTGAAGTAGAGCAGTAATGGATAGGAGTAATAAGCATATGAATACAATACGTTTTAAAAAAATAGATGGCACGGCTGTAGCCTTAAAGAAAAGCGACATTAACAGCTCTCTATCGGGAGAGATCATCATGCCTGACTCAAAAAAATATGATGACGCCCGCGCCTTATGGAATGGCATGATTGATATAAAACCGAGTTTATTTGTTCGCGTTAGCGATGAACAAGCGGTGGTCAAAGCTGTCAATTTCGCCCGTACCCATGGCATTTTGTTAGCGATAAAATCGGGCGGCCATAATATCGCCGGTAAGGCATTAGCGGATGGTGGACTGGTAATTGATTTTCAAAAGATGACAGATGTCATCGTTAACCAACAACAACAAACCGTCAAGGTCAGCCCCGGCGCAACCTTAGCGGATGTTGACAAGGCGACGCAACAATATGGTCTGCTGGTGCCAACTGGGATCAATTCAACCACGGGGATTGCGGGGTTGACCCTGGGCGGTGGTTTTGGCTGGACAACCCGAAAATTTGGTTTAACCATCGATAGTCTGCGCTCGGCTAAGCTGGTCATCGCAACAGGCGAACTACTCGAGGTTAATTCCAACCAACATGCGGATCTCTTTTGGGCAATACGGGGTGGAAGCAGTAATTTTGGTGTGGTCACTGAATTTGAATTTAATTTGCATCAAGCTGGCCCAGAGGTATTAGCTGGCATGGTAGTACACCCCTTTAATGATGTGAAAAACGTGCTGCAACAGTATCAAGCCGCCATCGATAAGGCTCCTGAAGAACTGAGTTGTTGGGTGGTGATGCGCAAAGCACCACCCTTACCGTTTTTACCGGAAGAGTGGCATGGTAAAAAAGTGGTGGTATTGGCTATGTGTTATGTGGGCGATATTGCCCAAGGTCAGGCTGCCACAGCAGAAATTCGAAAAATTGGCCAACCCATTGCCGACGTGGTGGGGCCGATGCCGTTTGTTGATTGGCAAGCCGCATTTGATCCCTTGTTAGCCGAAGGCGCCAGAAATTATTGGAAAAGTCTTGATATGGCGCAGCTCAACACTGAAACCGTGACCGAAATAGCACACGCCATCCAAACCTTACCCAGCGATGAGTGTGAAATTTTTATTGCTCACCTTGGCGGGGCGATGACAAAGGTGGCGCCGCACGAAACGCCCTGGCTCAATCGTGATGCACACTTCACCATGAATATTCACACCCGCTGGCAACATGCACAAGACGACGAGCTTTGTCGACAATGGGCGCGGCAGTTACATGCAAAGTTAACTCAATATTCAATGGGCAGTATTTACGTGAATTTTATCCCAGAAGGCGATAACAACAGTATTGGCGAAGCCTATGGCTCGAACTTTGCTCGGCTCAAAAGCATAAAACAGCAATTCGACCCCGCCAATCTATTTAGGATTAATCAAAATATTGTCCCCTAAATATTATCCACTAAATATAGTCTCCTAAATTAGCAAGCAATAGCGTCAGCCGAACAATATTTTCGGCTTACGCTAATTAAGCCTTCAAAGGCGGGGTGATGAATAAAAGCAAGGTCAACGGCATTAGCACGACAAAGTGTGTTAACTAACCTGTTGGTAAAATAGATTTTTTATCAGCTTAATCGACAAAGCGTCGCTGTGTCGTTCACATCTAGGCCGAGGCGGATTAAACAATCGTTTCTGCGTGCCAGAACGCCTTGTCCAACCCTGTTTAACAAAGGGGTCCGTTTAAGGGGGTGCGACGACACGTTACCACCAATGTAGCGCTTAAATGGTGAATTGAATCCACCATCTTATTTTGTAGGTCATTATCCGAGCGGGATAAACCGCCCAAAAATCACCTAACAAAAAGACACTAAGCCCTCGATAACAAACTCCTCAGGGAGCTTTTGTAATTGTTTTAGCAGTAAAGGATTGCCCAGTAAATATGCCAATTCTTGACGGGTAAACAGCTTTACAATGTCATGCTGACATTGTGCTTCTTGTACTTTAACCCGAGTAATGGCTTCGAGTGATTCAACCGCTGAACCTGGCAAACGATGCGGTTTTTTGTCAATAATGGCTAAATGTAAATCCATTAGCTCTGAGTCTTTCAATAGCCTTGATAAGGTCCACGGCTCTGCAATGGCGTTAACGTATTCGTTACGGCGTTGTTGTGAATCTAGGCTCAGCTTCGGCGCACATACCTCTTCCGGTGTTGCCAATATTTTTAGGCCTTTTACCCATAAGCCAAAGCGCTCTGAGCCTGTCATGGCAGAAAGCGGCACTGCAAGCCATAAACCAATTAGCGCTGGGCTCATCCACGCCAACAAGGTAAGCGAATCAAGCACTGCGGCGTAACCTAATAACGCACCAATTAACATGTGCCAACGATGACGATAAATCAGGGTTAGCCAAGGTAAACTGCCGTCGTCACGTCGTTGTGGCGCCCAACCGCTGTCGCGTCCGGCTAAAATAGACATCACCGCACCGCAGTGGATAAGCATCATTATTGGCGCAATCAGTGCCGACAATATCACTTCAACTACCACGCTAATAATGGCTTTGCCTCTGCCACCTAACTGCTTACTCATGATGCTATTTTTCAGTAATAATATGATCCCAAGAATTTTAGGACCAAACAATATGCCCATGGTGATATAAAACAACCGTAGTGCACGGTCTGAGTCCATTACTGGCCAGGTGGGAAACAAAGAGAATTGATCAGTAAAATACTCTGGGCGAATAAAGTGTGCTTGTAATGCCAGCATTAAGCCCGACAAAATCAGCATTAACCAAAATGGCGATGATAAATAAGCCATTATCCCCGTGAGTAAGTGTAAGCGGCTAACCCAATGTAATCCTTTACTAAACAACACCCGTGAGTGTTGTAAATTGCCTTGGCACCAACGGCGATCGCGCACCGCTAAATCGACAATAGACGGTGGGCATTCTTCATAAGACCCTGGAAGGTCTGCGGCAATGACCACGCTCCAACCAGCACGTCGAATCAAGGCTGCTTCAACAAAGTCGTGGCTCATGATATGACCACCAAATGGCGGTCTACCTGCAAGGTTGGGTAACCCTGCAGCGCTCATAAAAGCTTGGGTGCGGATAATGGCATTGTGGCCCCAAAAGTTACCTTCTTTGTGGGTCCACCAAGATAAACCTGTACCAATAACCGGACCATAAATTCGCGCAGCAAATTGCTGTAACCGCGCCATTAAGGTGTTGCCATTGATTAAATACGGAATGGTTTGGATAAGTCCAGCATCGGGATCAGCCTGCATCCGTCTCGCCAAACTAACAATAGTATGGGTTTCCATTAAACTGTCGGCGTCTAGCACCAACAAATGGTCGTATCTAGCGCCCCAGCGTTTACAAAAGTCGGCCACATTACCGGCTTTACGAGCATCATTTTTACGCCGACGGCGGTAATACACCCGCGCATCTTTACTCACTTGATGACGCAATATTAAAAATGCTTGTTCTTCTGCCAACGCAATATCGGGGTCGGTAGTATCGCTTAATATAAACCAGTCAAACGCATGGCTTTCGCCGGATGCAACCAATGCCATCGCCATCACTTCAACTGCAGCAAAAACGCGATCGGGTGACTCGTTATATGTCGGCATTAATATCGCGGTGCGGGTATGCAGCTTTATGCTTTCGGCGGTTTCTGTCGTGGGCTTTTTGAGTAGCATAATAAAGCCGGCTATACCGCCGCTAAATGCCAATGCAATCCAGCAAAAGTTAACCGCAAACAACACTAAAACGATGTATTCAAGTGGCGTGACTCCACCGACATTAAACACCGACACCATCTCGTAAATAGCCATAACCGACATGATAAAAGCGCTGCCAACCACTAACAGACGGCGTAATCCGTCTGACTTTACGCCATTGGCAATAATACTTTTACGTGGCATGCCTTCGGACAACGCACGTAAACTTTGCGGTTCCATTGGGCCTGGTCGCTCCAACGGCATTGCTGCACCACCGACCAACATAGGGTCGACGGCACTAATATCAGCATCAGGCTGCATCATGTTCATGCTTAAAGCGTCCAACGATAAAGCCAAGTTTCGACATCGCGTGGGCCAGTAAACTTCAGCTCAGCACGTAGCTCGATCAATTCAGCATCTTGTGGATCCATTTCAAACGCCAAACGATAGCCATTGGTTTTAGGTTGACGAGACACCACCACATTGGTCACAACGCCTGCTGAACTCTGCACTTTGGCGACCGGGATTTCGTCGTTATTACCTTCTTTAACTTGATAGTCGATAACAAACAAGCGTCTCGGTGTGGCTTTAGCAATCTCAGCCCGGCCACTGGCGGTACGGGCCACAATCACAGTGCCATCATCAACTTCGGGCTCGCTGCCCCAAATTAACCGATAAGTAAAATGAAACTCGCTACCGGCTGCGATAGGTTGTTTAGGTTTCCAGTAACTGACGATGTTGTCATGAATTTCAGAGTCTGTTGGAATTTCGGTTAACACCACCTCACCCGCGCCCCAATTTCCGACCGGTTCAACCCATAAACTTGGGCGACGCTCATAATGGGCTTCGAGATCTTGATACGCATCAAAACTACGTTCACGCTGAATTAAGCCAAACCCTTGAGGCGAGTTGTCCATAAAGGCACTGACTTGCAATTGCTTTGGATTAGCTAGCGGACGCCATAAACGTTCACCGCGACCATTTAAGATCAATAGCGCATCAGAATCATGCACTTCGGGTCTAAAATCATCGGTGTTTTGGCGACCATTCATTGAATGTAAAAACATACTGGTGCTAGGCGCTAAGCCAACTTTAACTAAATCCACGCGTGGAAATAAGGTCGCTTCCACATCGATATGGGTGTTATCGCCGGGTCTAACAGAAAATCGATATGCTCCTGATACGCTAGGGCTGTCTAGCAAGGCATGCACCACAATTAAGTTGCTGTCGGTGTTTGGGCGTTCAACCCAAAAGGCACGAAATATCGGAAACTCTTCGCCTTCTGGTTCAGCGGTATTTAATGCTAAGCCCCTTGAAGACAAGCCGTAATCGCTGCCTTTACCCAAAGCACGGAAATAACTCGCTCCTTGGAATACCATAAGCTCATCAAAATACGCAGGGTTATTGAGTGGATAATGGATGCGTAAACCAGAATAGCCAATATCTTGGGTCGGTAAACGCTGACTTAACACATCACCTGCAGTAAAAAACTCTGAGTTATAGGCTAAATGGTTAGCTTGCTTACCTTCAACTAGAGCAATTTCAATCAAGTCTTGGAAATAAAAACCCCGATGAAAGAGCTGCATTTGATACGGCAAACCTTCAGCTTTCCAAATAGAAGCTTCTGGCTTAAAGCGAATATCTCGATATTCATCGTAGGAAATTTTAGCCAACCCAGGCGGTAATGGGTCTTTAAGTTCCACATACGGTTTTTGCGCTAATCGGCGGGCAATCTTAACCACAGAATCAGAATCAAAGTTAGCTGTTTTGGCAAAACGTACTTTGGTTTCTGTATTCAGATTATTAGCTGATTTAACGGTCGATTGTTCATCTGCATAAGTTTGCAGCGGTATAGTCACACTTGGCGATGTGGGTGTAATAATAGGCGGAGTGGGTTCTTGTGCAGCAAGATTAAAACAAAGCCCTGCGGCCATGGCTAACGACAAACGCGTTAGCGCTTTTTTTACAGTGTGAGATGAGACCGAAGTACGACAACTCAGTAAGCTAACCATAATAGGCTACCTAAAAAATACAGCGTTAATATGCAAGTTTCAGAGCGGTTATTGCGGCAAAATGTCTTGGTACACAACCCTATGCTCTATTTCGCGAACGATATCAGAACGCCAAAATTTTGCACAAGTATTCATCAATAAATCTCATTAGCAGCTATAACATTTTAATCTATTGATATATCCAAATAGCACACAAGGAGAGCGAAAACGACCGTGTTGTTATACATTACATTTACAGGTTATTGATTTAGGTCACAGCAAATAGAATAATTGTAGCCTCAATATTTAATAACCTTTAAATACAATTATTTATTAAAACACAGGCCGAAGAGAATCCCCTCTATTTAGGATAAAAACGAGTATGAGTGAATTGCCCTGCTATCAATGATATTTAGTACGCCAAGTTCACACTGACTGACTATTTACTAAAAGTTTACATTCACAAAAGCAACTAATAGAAAATACCCCATCACATTGATTAAATTATAAAATATATCTTAATAACTTTATTGAAACAAAGAGTTCTACAGTAATAACACCATAAGTACTGGTGTATACCTTGACGGCCTTAGCTCAAATGAGAATAATTATCAAAATCAATACCAAAAATATGTTTTGACCATTATGTTTACCTCCAGCTCATTGAAGTTCGCACCAAGTAACCAAGACACTATTTTTGAAATCGTAAATTCAGCCCTTTCTCCCCCCGCCAAAAAACACTCCATATTGCGCCATCGATAAAACGCTTAAACATCGCACTTGTTTACACCAAAGCATCTTTGATTGCTGACGATCGAGATTACTGAAGATCGGGGGAATAGTCTTTAACACGTTTACAGCCAACTTATCACTTTAAAACAGACCAAACGAAACATAGGGAATATGCATGTTAACTGAAAAGTCCAGATTCACTTTGACCACAATTGCTGTGGCCATTGCAGCCAGTTTTGCTAGCTCGGCAGTAGTTGCTGACGACAAAAGTCAGACTGAAGCCAAACCTGAAGTCATTGTGGTGACGGGGAGCTTATTAGGCAATTCTGAAGTTGCAGATTTAAAAACGTATACCGGTAACCGCTCAATCATTACCTCTGATCAAATAGAGCGTACTGCAGCGAGGTCAATTGACACCGCATTACAGCAAGTCCCTGGCATTAAAATTAAAGATGAAACCGGAACAGGGGTTTTACCTAATATATCAGTACGAGGCCTAGACAGCAGCCGCAGTGGCTACGCCCAGCTCTTACTCGATGGGATCCCAATGACACTTGCGCCATATGGGCACACCGGCCAGTCATTATTCCCTGCCACCTTATTCATGATAGATAGAATTGATGTAGCACGCGGCGGAGCATCGATTCAGTACGGTCCTAACAACGTTGGCGGCGTGATTAACCTCATTTCAAAGTCAATCCCAACCGACTGGGAAACTAGCGTTAATGAACGCATGACCTTCTTTGGTGACAGTAATACCTTATTTGATACCAACATCAGCACTGGCGGCGCGGTAAATGAAGATTTTTCGATGCGTTTTGATGGCAACATCACCAAAGGGGAATCGTTTCGTGAACACTCCGAAACCGACATTAAAAACCTAATGTTAAAGACCCTATGGAATATCGATGGGCAAAACAGCTTAGATGCCACGCTACAATATTACGATGCTTTTTCTGAGTTACCAGGTGCCTTAAATACCCCCGCATATGAAGCTGATCGAGAGCAATCTCTACGCCCTAATGATGAATTTAATGCCAATACTAAACGAGTGTCATTGAAATACAGCCATGTTCTCGATGACTCGAAAGTTATCGATTATGGTGAGATTGATCTCAGAGTATTTGGTAATAAAAGTTCACGTAATTTTCAGTGGGATTTTTATGACTCAAGCAAAGACACCGACGGTAATTTAGGTACTAGCTGGAGTGATACCACCCAGGATGCTACTCATCTGCGTAACTCTCCACGCGACTTTACCGTGTTTGGCATTGAGCCAACGGCAAGCCTGCTTATTGATGGTGATATTAGTCAGCACATTATCGCCGGCGCTCGTTATATTAATGAAGACATTAGCTACCAACTAAACCACATAGAAAAATCGACTCAAACAGCAACTCGTCCGCGTGACTGGCAAATGGATACCAATGCCATGGCCTATTATGTGAGTAATAAAGTGGGATTCTTTGACGACACACTTTCGGTTACCCCTGGCATAAGATATGAAGATGTGCGCATGACCTTCACCAATGTTGGCCAAGATTATAGCCAAGATAATCACGTAACCGAGTGGCTTCCTGGCATCACCTTGGGTTATGAGTTCAGTTCAAATTGGTTTGCGTATACTAATGCTCAACGCTCATTGAGAACCCCGCAGATTTCGCAATTATGGCCTAAAGATCAAACTCTAGAATCAGAGCTATCTTGGAACTATGAAGCAGGCGTACGCTTTACCCCAACAGAACGCAGTAATTTAAGTATTGCCGCTTACCGTATCGATTTTGAAAATAAAATCGAGTACGACGGTGACGTTAGTCTGTTCGTCAATATTGGCCAAACTCGTAATCAAGGTATTGAGCTAGAAGGCACTTACTCACCGATGTCGCTACCAGATCTGGTTCTAACGGGTGCCTACAACTATTTAGATACTGAACAACTTGATGGAGAATTTGCCGGTAACGAATTGGCTTATGTGTCTAAACATCAACTTTCTGCCAGCGCTTTATACAGTATTAAGGATGTCGATTTAGGATTAATGGCATTTTATTACAGCAAATCATTTGCCGACCTGGCTAACACAGTTGAAGAGAATGTATCTGGTACATCGGGTGAAGTGCCTGCGTATACCGTGGTTAACTTCAATATTGGGACTGAGTTTTTCAAACAAGATAATCACGGCCTAAAAGTGGGATTATCCGTCAATAATCTATTTGATAACGAATACTACTTTAGAGGCTTAGATGTGTCTCCTGCAGGACGAGTGCCTGCATCAGGAAGATCACTGAGCTTAGATGTCGGTTACACCTTCTAATCGACAACGTTTCTAAGATGAGTATTGTTATCTCGACTAGCATATTCATCGCATACAAAACTGTTATATAAATAAAGCCTCAACACAAATGTTGAGGCTTTATTTTATCCGTTACTCAAATGCGATATTACGCCAAAACATCACAAATAAATTGAAGCAGCTCTGCTGGACATAAGCTTATTTGATAGGCTTTTATTCTCCTACATTGAGGCTAGTAAGCATTTAACTCGTTCATGTATTTCATCGGTGATATTTTCATTACTTTTTTAAACATGGTAATAAATGCGCTTACCGGCTCATAGCCTAATAACTCAGACACCTGTTGCACACTCTGTTTATCTGAAAGCGCTTGTAGTGAAATAATGATATGCAGTTGAGTGCGCCATTTGCCAAATGTCATCCCGGTTTCTTTTGTGATAAGTCGCGCCAATGTACGCTCTGTTAAAGCAAATTGTTTGGCCCATTGCGGCAGTGTTTTTCTATCGTTAGGCTGATTTATCAATTGCTGGCTCATCGCTTGAATCACCACATTTTTAGACAGAACAAAGTCTAAATGTTGAATAGGCATCTCAATGAGTTGCTCAAATAGTACCTGTGCAAGTCGTGCGGTTTTACTGTCTACACGATAATGCTGATCGCTACCAGCAAGCGCGCACATCAACTCTTTAACTAAAGGCGTAATAGCCAATGTACAGGTATTTTGCGGCATTCCTTGCATGCTGCCATCAATAAATACATGACAGAGCTCAGCATTATCTGAGGCGCGATTACTGTGAACTTTATTTGCAGGGATCCAGATAGCGCTATGAGTTGGCACCATCCACATTTTTGCCGATACCTCACAGGTAACATAACCATGCAAAGCTAAAATTAACTGGCCTTTAGGGTGAGTGTGTAAAGGGATCTCATGGCTGGCACAGGCGTGCTCTATCTTGGCAATAATGGGTTGCGGCATATATTCAAAATTCTTTATTTCATCCCAGCCAATTGCTTCAAACATAATTTTGTCAGTTTTTCGTTATTTAATGTCACTATCTCTAAATTATATAGTTCGACAAATCTTTATACTAGCAACCATTATTAAGTGAAATCTAAAGCAGCTAATGACGTTACAAACTGACAATACTAAACCACAGTCTCGATTCTCTGGCGCATTACTCGTCATAGGAATTTTGCTTATTGCAGCTAATTTACGCGCGCCTTTTACCGGCATTGCTCCTGTGCTGGAGCAAATTATTAGTCACTTTGGCCTAAGCGGATCTCAAGCTGGATTTTTAACCACTCTGCCACTAATTGCCTTTGCGATTGTTTCACCTATGGCGGCTTTTTTTGCCCGAAAACAAGGATTAGAACATGCCTTGTTTGCCGCGCTAATACTGATATTGCTCGGTATTGGAGCTCGATTTGTCGACTCATCAGCCATGTTACTCATTGGTACTGCCATTATTGGCGTCGGTATCGCAATTGCAAACGTGTTACTACCCAGTCTGATAAAACGAGATTTTGCCACTAAAATTGCGCTCATGACCTCAGCCTACGTGCTCACGATGGGAGTGGTATCAGGTGGGTTTTCGGCTCTGGTATTTCCGCTTAGTCAACTCAATGGCTTAGGCTGGCAACTGGCACTGGGCTCGGCAGCCATCATCACAGTTGCCAGCTTAATTGTGTGGACCGCTCAGCTGGGTAAACACACGAAACCAACTTATTCAGCACATCAATCGGCACCCTCGAAAAGTGTATGGCGTTATCTATTAGCCTGGCAAATTAGCTTGTTATTAGGCCTAAACTCATTTCTGAATTACATCATCATTACGTGGTTGCCAAGCATATTGACCGACACTGGCCACTCGGCCGTTGAAGCGGGGGCGTATCATGGTGCCTTTCAAATTGCGACAGCACTTCCTGGCTTAATATTAATTCCGTTACTGGCTAAATTAAAAGATCAAAGCGCGCTAAGTTTTATTTTGGCACTACTCAGTGCAGGCAGTGCACTTGGGCTGCTTTACATGCCTCACTTTGCTTTTGTATGGACACTAATGCTGGGGTTTTGCTCTGGGGCCTGTTTTATTTTGGGGCTATCGTTTATTAGTTTACGCACCGATGATCCGCACCAAGCCGCATCGCTTTCTGGTATGTCACAAAGTGTGGGCTATTTACTGGCAGCCGTTGGGCCTATGGTGGCGGGCGCGTTGCACACTTCAACAGGCAGTTGGGATGCGCCATTATGGTTATGTGCGATTGCTGGTGTGCTGTGTGCACTATGTGGTTTAGGTGGCGGCAGAAACACCACATTACATAAGTCGGTTAACTAGAAATACACGGCTTGATTACTGAGTTATACACTTAATATCACTATCCCGATCAAGCAAACTTCATTGGAGAAAAACGATATTGAGCAACATCAGGTCAAGCCGAAAATGTTGTAGGTCACTTCAAAAATAAATCATTGAGCTAAACGAGTTGCGGTCACGACAGAGTATCTACCGCACCGGACGCTTACACCCAATAAACAGGATAGTGACGCTTGGGGTCTGTGGAAAGGTTATTGACCACTAACGCGACGATCAGGAGTAATACCGTACCTAAAAAAACTGGCATTAAGGCATAAAGAAAGCCTAGCTGATGAACGTTTTCACCACCAATAACAGCAATCAATGCTGTGGCACCGCCGGGCGGATGAAGGGTTCTGGTAAAGTACATTAACGCAATAGATAGTGATACAGCCAAAGCGCAGGCAAGCACGATATAATCAGTAAAGACTTGATAAACTGCAACACCAATTAACGCTGATATTACGCTGCCACCTATTAAATTACGGGGCTGAGAAAACTCCGCTAAGGGGGCACCGTAAACCAACACTGCTGACGCACCAAAAGACCCTATTACAAACATGCTCCCCATAGGATTCGCGGCCGTATAAAACGCTAAGCCTGCAACTAAATAAATACCACAAAATGCGCCAATCCATGACCAAATAATTTTCTTAAGCGGTTGCCTGGGAGGACAAATATCCTTTGATCGCATGCGAGTAAAATAGAATCTCATTATGTTAATCCGAGTGAAATAGAGTGATGCGTTATTAGTGTGTGATCTGCGGAATACGGTTGCGAGCAGCAAATTAGCGCTAAAGAAACATAATTGCAATTACACCCAAGCAAAATCCTCTTGGAAATAAGGTAATGCTACTTTAGTGATCTCGTGATGATCTAATGATGTGAATATTAATGAGATAAAGACGGTTTTTTGGTTCTAGTGACTAAAAAACAAATAAGAGAGCCTAACGTAACCAATGCTACGCCCTGCCAAAATGACCCCGTGAGCGAAATCGACAAATAAACAGAAGCAAACATGGTCGAAAACACTGGGGTAAAATATGACAAGGTGCCTAACAATATAATATTTCCACCAATAATCGCTTGGTTCCACAAAGCATAACCGGTGCCGATTACCATACCAGCAAGTAATAGTGTAAAAGTTGATGGTAAGGTGAAGTGTAAACTGGGTTCATTACTTAAAAAATATTGTATCCATAACGTTGTCGCTGTCGCACTAAAAAACAGTGTAATGGCATTTTTTCCGTTACTGATTTTTTGAGTGACTACGCAATAAATCGCCCAAATAAATGCCGCTGAAAAGGCCATAGAATAGGTTAATGGGTTGTCCGAAATATTACTTAACAACAGACTAAGTGAAATACCCTGGTCGCCAGCAATACACCAAGCAACACCTGTAAATGCCAACAAAATACTCGGGTAAACCAAAACATTCACTTTGTTACGACTAATAATAACGCTTAACAATATCGTCAGCGCAGGCCATAAGTAGTTAATAATCGACATTTCCATTGCTTGAAGTCGGCTATTGGCCATGCCTAAAGATAATGCGAGGCAGATTTCATAAGTGACAAATAACCCGCCGCCGATAAATAAATATCGTTTAGGGTAATCTTTTATTTTGGGTATTCCCATAACCGACATTAGAAATAACGCACTGACGGTATACATCATTGCAGCACCAGCAATGGGACTAAATAATTCGGATAAATCGCGGATTAATGCCGTGACGGTACTCCACAGCAAAATGGCAATAACGCCATAAAACGTATACTTATTGTCGCGAATATAAGACACCAAACCCACCGTTATTTCATCGCGGATTTTACATAGACATCAAAGCGGTTTTTTTTCTGCGCTAACACCATACTCGGTTTAACACCATTCAAGTCTTCTGCGTAATCAGGACGCTTTACTACCACGCGCTTAGTGGCGAGTGCCATAGCGGGTGCTAACAGTCCATCTGCATCTAAGTCTGCGCCGACCAGAGTTTGAAACACGCGCATTTCTTTTTTAACCAGTGCTGATTTTTCGCGGTGTGGGTACATAGGGTCAAGATAAACAACATCGATCTCGGTGCCAGACGACTTCGCGGCGTCGGCTAACGCACTGATACTTGAGCCGTGAAATAAGCTCATCAAATCGCGCATCCACTCGCCTATTTCAGCGTCTTCATAAGCGCGGCGTAAACCATCTTCAAGCAATGCCGCCACTACAGGATGACGTTCAACCATAATCACTTTACAGCCTAGGCTTGCCAGTACAAAAGCATCTCGACCAAGCCCTGCGGTGCCATCAACTACGATGGGCGTTACGCCTTGCTTTAGCCCGACAGCTTTAGCAATCGATTGACCGCGTCCACCACCAAACTTACGTCGATGCGCCACAGCACCAGACACAAAGTCAACGCTAATGCCGTCAAGCTTAGGCTCATCTCGCTTATGTAAACTCAAGCAGTTTTGCTCGAAACGCAATTCAAAAGCGGCGTCTTTGTCCCACACCAACTGCCAGCGCTGGGCTATATCGACTAATGAGGGATACTGCTGATTAAAGAAGATAGGTGTCTGCAACAAGATGATTACCATGCCAATGTAAGAAACTACGCCATTATGCCAAAAGCCATCACCAGTGAACACCTATACCTCGCACGCTAGAAAACTTATAATGTCGCTATTACACAGTTTTTGCTGTCTCATTTAGTAAATGGAAATGCCCATGCTCAGTTATCGCCACGGTTATCATGCAGGCAATTATGCCGATGTACTTAAGCACTCTATGCTTATTCAAGTATTAAAAGCCATGCAGAAAAAAGATAAACCTTATGTGTATATCGATACTCATGCAGGCGCTGGTGCCTACTCATTAACCGATGAGTTCGCCCAAAAAACCGGAGAGTATCTAGAGGGTGTTGCCAAGCTATGGGACCACGCTAATTTACCCACCGCATTGGCCAACTATGTTGAAACTGTGCAGCACTTTAACGCTGAGTTTGATGGCGAGTTAACCGTGTACCCTGGCTCACCCGCTATTGTAGATGTTGAGCTTCGTCCGCAAGATCGTATGGTGTTACACGAACTCCACGGTACTGACCATGAGTTACTAGCAGATTATTTTGTTGAAGACAAACAAGTCAAAGTCATTAAAGGTGATGGTTTACAGGGATTAATTGCCGCGGTACCGCCATTAGAACGTCGTGGAGTGATATTAATCGACCCAAGTTATGAAATGAAAACCGACTATCAAGATGTTGCTCAAGCCATCATTAAAGCCCACAAACGCTTTGCAACTGGGACATTTCTTTTATGGTATCCAGTGGTCAAACGTGAGCAAACAGAAGCAATGTTAACGCTACTAAAAAATAGTGGCATTAAGAGACAACTGCGTATTGAACAAGCGGTGAGTGCTGACAGTGACGAGTTTGGTATGACGGCCGCGGGTTTATGGGTAATAAACCCACCTTGGCAATTGGATGTATTGGCTAAAGAGGCGTTAGATTATTTGACGCCACTATTAGGCCGTGCTGACGGTCATACTACTGTGAAGTGGGAAGTGGACGAATAATTTACCCTCCGCAGGGTTTATGTTGCTGTGCTATGTGAAGAATGATTGCTGATTATTGATTATATAAAAATGCCCAAACCGCAAAATGCCCAAACCGCTGCAACGGTTTGGGCATTTTTGTTGGTTATCTTTAATTGCTGTTACAGAGCGTTATTTAAAGAATGCACCTGCTGCACCCGGAAACACCACCGGGCTAACATTGCCATTCGCGGCGACAC
Organism: Shewanella sp. AC91-MNA-CIBAN-0169; assembly: GCF_040310165.1. Lineage (NCBI taxonomy): Bacteria > Pseudomonadati > Pseudomonadota > Gammaproteobacteria > Alteromonadales > Shewanellaceae > Shewanella > Shewanella sp. AC91-MNA-CIBAN-0169. The sequence goes on along the minus strand of NZ_JBEOPM010000004.1, from coordinate 175,473 downwards.
TCGCGACACCAAACAAATAATTGTCGATAACCATATTATCTAACGTGAACTGATTAACCTTGCCGACATAGCGGCTATGAGTCCATTCCGCTACCGTTGTTGAGCGCCAATATACGCGATAACCGACAACGGTTTTGTCGTCACTACTGGCCCAACTTAAGGTGGTACTCGGCGATACTTGCCCTGCAATGGTCACCTTGGTTGGTGGCGCGGGTGCCCATGCTTGTGACGCTAAACTTAGCGCATTAAGTGCGGTCAGTTTGGCGGTAAATCCAAAATCAACACCTTCAATCACATCACCATACGCAATACCATTTTCTACCCGTATATCTTGATGCTGACGATTATAGTTCTCGTTGGTTTCCATAATCCGCACGGCAGGCAAACCAGCCTGATTAAACGGTAAATGATGCCCACCACGACCAAAACGGTCGAGTCGATACACCAACATCACCTCTAAATTAGTCATGTACTGGTCGGCTAGCGATTTAATTTTACGAGCTAAATTGCGTGAAGCAGAATCATTTTCGCCGCCACTAAAATAGCGTTCTTTGGCTTCATCTGCGGTTTCGGCAAAACGTACGCCTTCAGAAAACACCCGTACACTGCTGTTATTCAACACGCCATTAATGCCAGATATATTGCCAATCATGTCATTATTTAATACTGCTTGAACCTGCCAATTTTGCGTTTTGGCATAGTCAGCTAAAATATTGCCGCCATACAAACCTTGCTCTTCGCCCGACAATGCAGCATAAACGATAGTGCCGTTAAATTGATATTTTGATAATACTCGTGCAGCTTCTAGCGCCCCAGCCACACCCGATGCATTGTCGTTAGCACCAGGAGAAATTGAGGTAGCATCCAACACATCACTAACGCGAGAGTCAATGTCGCCACTCATCATCACCACACGCTTAGGATCCGTTTTACCACGCTGAATCGCGATAACGTTAACCACTTCAGTTGGATTTTCGATTCGTTTACCTTGAACAGTGTCACTAACCGTTACCACTTCTAAACAGCCACCACATTCTTTGGATATACGATTAAACTCAGCTTCAATCCAGCGCCTAGCGGCACCAATACCTTGGGTATCAGATTGGGTATCCGACAAGGTATGACGGGTCCCGAAGCCAACTAAGGTACGAATATCTTGTTCAATCCGCTTAGCTTGTGGTGCGGTAGCAATGTCGTATAAACGCACATCTTCTTGTGATGGGGCAACAAACGTTGATTTGTCGGCAGCAAATGCTGGCACGGTTACAGCACCCAATATCAGCAACCCGGCCATACCCGCTAAACAATAACCGTTGTTACGACTGAGTTTGACCCGCTTAGGTTGTACTTTATGAATTACATGGTTCATTAATAAATACCTTAAATTAACTGGCTAATGCTTTTTGGTAGCGTTTTAATAATATTTTTACGCGCTTCACATAAGCTTGTGTTTCAGGATAGGGCGGTATACCGCGGTATTGCATCACCGTCGTTGGGCCGGCATTGTATGCCGCACACGCAAGGTCAATGTCGCCGTTAAATTGGCTTAATAGCTGCGCAAGATAACGACTGCCACCACGAATATTCTGTTGAGCATTGAAAGGATCATCGACGTCCATATCGCTAGCAGTACCTGGCATTAATTGCATTAGGCCTTTGGCACCTGCTTTGGATAATGCGCCAATTTTAAACGCTGATTCTGCATGGATCACTGCTCGAATAAGTGCAGGATCAAGCTGATACTGCCGCGCGGCTAAAGCGACGTCGGCGGCGAAATGTGAGGGAAATAATGGGATCTTATACCAATCGATAACCGAATCGACCCGGCATGCAAAACATTCATACAATAACACTTGATAGTCTGCATCCAGCGGTTGTTGGTCGCTAAATACCATTACCCCATTGGTTTGTTTGTATTGAAACACTTTACGCTTTTCAACGCCTAAATCACTGACAATACCATTTTCGGAGTAACTGGCTTTAACACGAGGCTTACTCGATACTGTGCCCGCTTTCGTTAACGCATAATTATTGGTTAAGGTACGCGGTTTCTGTTTGTTTCCTACATAGCCTGCATTCAACGACAGCTGATCATTAATTGATTGCTCATCGACAGGCTTAGTGTTGCGGCGACTCAACACGTTATATGTTTCTATAGTCGGCGCGGGGTGATTTTCAGCTGTGGTAGTTTGAGATTGCTGTAACGATAACTGCTTTTTTGCTGCGGCTTGCTGAGGAATATACTTAGCTTTGATTTGCGGCTTTTCAACGTCTTCCACGGCAGGATAAACCACTTGCTTGGCTTGTATAGGGACACAAATACAAGCCAACAAGGTAGCGATACCCAATAGCGTCTGCCGATTACGCCATGTCATGTGACTATTCCTGCACTTGATCGAATATAGGCATCGGCGCGATACGGGCGAATTTTGCCACCGCCGAACCTGGGAAAATTTTAACCCCACTGTTTAACTCATCTACGGCTTTACGGTAAAAGTCTTCTGCGTGCACAAAGTCGAGCTCTAGCTGTATATATTCAGCGAGCTGATCCGCACTCAGTTTGTCTTTATTCACTGTAGCTAATAGCGCTTCTAAACCTTGATCAATCTGCTGCCAAGCGGCTATCGATACCGACAAAGAGCCACCAGCCATATTTGACTCTTCAATCGGTTGTTCCCAATCATGTTCGGGCTGTAACAGTTTTAGTTGCTCCAACTGGGCTTGTTGGTCATCTGTTAAAGGGCGTGGATAAGATGGTTTTTCCTGACATAGCTCGGTAAACAATGTCAGTCTTTTATCAATTTTTGAGTCGATCACTTTCAGCGCTTCAATGGCTGAAGTGCGTTTTTTAAGTAAACTGGCATACCAAAGATAAGCCAGAATAGCGGCTAAAGTGAGGCTTATAAACAGCGCCTGCATGGTGACATCCTTTATTATTGTTATTCACTATCATAATCATTATTTAATCAAAAGTTCATCTTTATTGGCGATACCTTTACTAAAAATAAACCACAAAAGAGTAAGCCAAACACCAATAGATGTTAATAAACTGTTTTGATTCAGATCTTAACTATAACACAAAAAAATAGTACTAACACGGTTGAATACTGTACAGTTAAAATTTTAATCTTTAGTTTTATCAACTACCTAAAACCATTCGCACAAGAGTGTTTTTTAAACACATTTACAGTTTCCCCTGCTAAAATAATCAAAATATCGTTTAATAATGCTGACTTAACACCATTAAGGCTATTTATTAGCAGCTGCATCTATAGATAAACAATAGTCACAAAAAAGCCCAGCAAAACTGGGCTTTTAACAATCAATAATGTAAAAAATTAAATATCTTTTCTATCATTATCAACTTTTTCATTTTCCTCTTCAGTCGGTTTTTCACGCTTACTGAAAATGCGCTCAACCACCACAAAGAATAACGGCACAAAGAAGATACCTAAGAAGGTGGAGGTCATCATACCGCCCAATACCGCAGTACCGATGGCATTTTGGCTACCAGAGCCTACTCCTGAGCTAATCGCTAATGGCACAACACCTAGACCAAATGCTAAAGAGGTCATTAGAATTGGGCGTAAACGTACTCTAACAGCATGCAAGGTTGCCTCAATTAAGCCTGAGCCTTTCTCGTAGTATTCCTTAGCAAACTCGACAATTAGAATGGCATTTTTAGTCGCCAAGCCCACCGTGGTTAGCAAGCCTACTTGGAAAAATACGTCATTAGGCAGACCACGAGCACTCATTGCCAGTAAGGCACCAATAATCCCGAGTGGAACAACTAAAATGACCGATAATGGTACCGACCAGCTTTCATACAATGCCGCTAACACTAAAAATACGATTAAAATAGATAACGCATATAAGCTAGGCGCTTGGTTACCCGACAAACGCTCTTCGTACGACAAACCATTCCACTCTAAGCCATAGCCAGGTGGAAGCTTCTCAGCCATTTTTTCAAGTGCATCCATCGCCGCACCGGTACTGTAGCCCGGGACTGTAGCGCCCTGAATGTTAACCGCAGGCACACCGTTAAAACGTTGTAACTGAGGTGAACCAAACTCCCAGGAACCTGATGCGAATGCCGAAAACGGCACCATTTCACCATTATTGTTACGCACATACCAAGAGTCTAAGTCGCCAGGTTGCATACGGTATTTAGCCTCACCCTGAACATAAACTTTCTTAACTCGGCCACGGTCGATAAAGTCATTCACATACGACCCACCCCACGCGGTACCCAAAACACTGTTCACACTATTAATATCAATGTCTAAAGCACGTAATTTGGCGTGATTAACATTAATTTTATAGATAGGCGCATCTTCTTGGCCATTTGGACGAACCCCTACAAGATTAGCGTTTTGCGCAGCCATGCCCAATAATTGATTACGCGCCTCAATTAACTTGGCATGTCCTTGACCGTTTAAGTCTTTTAAGTAAACGTCAAAACCATTTGCGGTACCAAGTTCAATCACTGATGGCGGCACAAAGGCAAACACTAAGGCTTCTTTAATTTGCATAAAGCGACCCATAGCTCGACCCGCTAACGACTTAACATCTTCACCCGGCGCTTCACGTGTGGACCAATCTTTTAGGCTCACAAACGCAATACCCATGTTTTGACCAGAACCCGCAAAACTAAAGCCCGCCACAGTAAACACTGAATTTACGAGTTCTTTCTCTTCGGTAAGGTAATAGTCGGATACCTCTTTTAAGACCTTAACCGTGCTTTCTTGGGTTGAGTTGGTTGGCAAAATAGCTTGGGTAAACAAGATACCTTGGTCTTCATCGGGTAAAAATGCAGTTGGCATGCGTAAGAAAATCCAGGCCACTGCAATAACCAAACCAACGTAGATCAACATGACACGGAATGAACGCTTTAAAATACTGCCAACACTTGATTCATAACGTGATGTCATGGCATCAAACTTACGGTTAAACCAACCGAAGAAACCGGTATCTGCATGAGTATGGCCTTTTTTAACAGGCTTTAGCATGGTGGCACATAACGCAGGCGTTAGTACAATTGCCACAAACACCGACAAGGCCATAGCCGATACAATGGTGATCGAGAACTGACGATAAATAACCCCTGTCGACCCAGACATAAATGCCATTGGTACAAATACAGCTGACAGGGTCAAACCAATACCCACTAACGCACTGGTAATTTGATCCATCGATTTACGGGTGGCTTCCAGCGGACTTAAGCCTTCTTCCGACATCACGCGTTCGACGTTTTCCACCACCACAATCGCATCGTCCACCAGCAAACCAATGGCCAACACCATGGCAAACATGGTTAAGGTGTTGATGGTGAAACCTGCTGCTGATAGCACCGCAAACGTACCTAGCAATACTACTGGTACAGCGATGGTAGGAATAAGCGTTGCTCTAAAATTTTGTAAGAACAGATACATAATCAAGAATACCAACACAATGGCTTCTATCAATGTGTGCACAACACCTTCTATCGATTGCTCTACGAATGGCGTTGTATCATAGGGATAAACGACTTCAAGTCCCTGAGGAAAAAACTCTTTCATCTCATTAACTTTGGCTTTAATGCCTTCTGCCGTGTCTAACGCATTCGCGCCTGTAGCCAGCTTGAATGCAAGGCCCGACGCTGGTTTACCGTTGTAATATGAGTCTACTGCGTAGCTTTCTGCACCTAACTCAACTCTGGCGACATCGCCTAAATAAACATTGGCACCTGATGAGTCAGATTTAACAATGATTTGCTTAAATTGCTCAGGGGTTTGTAAGCGGCTCTGTGCTGATACGGTCGCGTTAAGTTCTTGACCTGCAACCGAGGGGGCACCACCTAATTGTCCTGCTGATATCTGGGCATTTTGCTCACGTATTGCCGCAATAATATCAATACTGGTTAATTTGTATTGAGTTAACTTAAACGGGTCTAACCAAATACGCATCGCATACTGCGCACCAAAAAGCGTGAGTTCACCCACACCAGGTACACGGCTCATTGGGTCTTGAACGTTGGCAGCAACATAATCAGAAATATCGCTTTTGCCCATCGAACCGTCAGAAGACACAAAACCAAGTACCATTAAAAATCCAGAACTGGACTTGTTAACTTGTACACCTTGCTGTTGAACTTCAGTAGGCAACAATGGCGTAGCCGCTTGCAGCTTATTCTGAACTTGTACTTGAGCAATATCTGGATCAGCCTCTGCATTAAACGTTAGGGTAATCTTCGCATTACCAAAACTGTCACTGGTTGAAGAAATATAGCGTAAGTGATCAAGCCCAGTCATGCGCTGCTCAATCACCTGAGTGACTGTGTCTTCCATGGTTTTGGCAGACGCACCAGGATAGAAAGCACTGATCACTACGGTTGGCGGTGCAATACTTGGATACTGCGCAATGGGTAAGCCTCTAATGGCTAACACACCTGCAAGCATAATTAATAGTGCAATCACCCACGCAAAAATAGGGCGATCAATAAAAAAACGAGCCATAATGATTCCCTACTTTTGTGGTTGGTCAGCCGTTAACACCTGTGCAGAAACCGGTGCACCAGGGCGGATTTTTTGTAATCCTTCGACAATTAACTTATCGCCAACAGACAAACCATCGACAATACGCCATTGATGACCAATCACTTCAGCGGTTTGTACCACGCGCATTTCAACATTACTGTCTTGGTTTACTATCATTGCAACCGCTTGGCCTTTGGAATTACGGGTAATAGCACGTTGAGGCACTAAAATAGCTTGTGGGTCTTGGCCAGCATTTAATAGCGCACGCACATACATACCGGGTAACAAGGTACCGTCAGGGTTAGGGAACTCGGCACGTAACGTCACTGAACCGGTAGTTTCGTCTACATTCACTTCAGCAAATTGTAATATACCTTGTTGATCGTATGTTCTGCCGTCTTCAAGAATTAAGGTCACTTTAGCATTGTCACTTTTCAATAACTGGCCTGAACGTAAATTGGCTTTTAAACGCAATAATTGTGCACTTGACTGAACGATGTCGATGTTAATCGGATCAAGCTGTTGAATTGTCGCTAAGGTATTACTTTGATTAGCGGTCACTAACGCGCCAGCAGTAACAGATGACTTACCAATACGACCAGAGATCGGTGCTTTAACTTCAGTATATTCGGTGTTGATGGTCGCGGTATTAATAGCGGCTTTCGCTACCGCTACTGAAGCTTGTGCTTCTTTAAATAACGCTTCCGTCTCGTCAAAATCTTGCTTACTGACTGCATTGGTTTTGACTAATTTGGCATAACGCGCCGCTTTGGCTTTTGCTGAGGCTAAACCCGCATTTGCGCTAGCAAGATCGGCTTCTGCACTCACTAATGCCGCTTTATAAGTGGCTGCATCAATTTGATACAGAGATTGACCTTGTTTAACTTCGGTGCCTTCGGTAAAAGCACGCTTAGTGATAATACCTGACACTTGTGGACGCACTTCAGCTTCTAAAAAGGCACGGCTTCGACCCGGTAATTCAACCTTAATCGCTTGCGAAATTGCTTCAACTGTCATCACGCCAACGGGTGTAGGTGGTCGCGGTTGCTGTGACTGGGCATTTTCATCCCCTTGACCACATGCGGTAATCCATAATGCAGCAGAAATAACTGCGGCGACTTTCAATGCTTTGTGCATGAGTGCTCCTACTCCAATTTATTTTCAATATGACACCTCAGTCTTGAGGAATTTCATTTGAAAATAGCTAAAATTAAACTGTTAAATTTTCTGTGTACTTTATCGCATAGGTATAAAATTCAAACAACTAAGCTAATGCGAATAAATTGTAAATAAATAATAAGTTTCAGTTAAATATATTGAATATGTTATCAAACTGTAATCGATACGCAGGTAATCAAACAAACATTACCTATTAAGTCATTAAATACACTACCTGGTAACATGCTGGTAAAGTCAATTTATGGATTAACTATCCATGCCTACGTACACTGTTAATACATTAACTTAGTTATTGTTGATGACAACCTTATTTAATTCATCTGTTTTTTGTGGCTCAAGCATAATGGCACGCCACCACAACTCGCTAGCTTGCGGATTGGCTAACATCACCGCTTGACCAAATTTTGGCGTTAACAAGGTGACATTTTGCTGTTTAGCTAACAGGTTGATACGTTCAAAAGGCTCAAACCAATCATGTAACGCTAAATCAAAAGTGCCATTGTGTACTGGCATCATTGCCTTTGCTTTAACATCAATATGCGCCTGTAGGCTTTGCTCTGGCAACATATGAATATCACTCCACAATTCATTATAGGCGCCCGTTTCAATCATGCTGAGATCAAATGGCCCATAACGCTCACCAATTTCTTTAAATCCATTAAAATAGCCGCTGTCTCCGCTAAAAAACACCTTATGTTGTAAACCTTGAATAACCCAACTCGCCCATAAGGTTTGGTTCCGATCAAGCAAGCCACGGCCTGAAAAATGTTGCGCGGGTGTCGCGGTAATACTCAAGCCATTTAATTCAACAGACTGCCACCATTCCAGTTCGGTCACTTGAATAGGATCAACGCCCCAAGCCGTTAAGTACTTACCCACTTTAAGTGGGGTAACAAAATGTTGCACCTTGGTAGCCAATTGCTCAATGGCAGCGCTATCGAGGTGATCGTAATGATCATGGCTAATAATCACCGCCTTTATTGCCGGTAAATCAGCAATACTGATTGGCGATTGATGAAAACGTTTCGGTCCTGCCCACTGCACCGGTGATGCTCGCTCGCTAAATACCGGATCAATCAATAAATATTCGCCATCAAGACGCATCAATAACGTCGAATGACCTAAACGATAAACGGTATCTTGTGTCGATTGAGCCAATATCTCTGGGGTTAATGCTTCTAATGGGATCACACCTTGGGGAATGGGCGCTTGACGCTTTGTCGACCAATAGGCTTTGGCAATTGGCCATAAGCTGCTAATACCCGCTTGATAGACTTTCTCGGTATTGCTGAAGATTTGTGTCTTATTTCCACGCGATTCAGTCCAATATTTATTGATCAAAATAATCACAATCAATGCACCAAGCGCGACTAAAAGACTCATTAATATTTTCATCTATCGCTTCCAAAAGTAAACTACACGGTGTAGTTTAATAATCCCTTGTTGAAAAGTAAACTACTCAGTGTAAAATATTACAATAAGATTGATTAGATGAAACCAATGAACACAGAAAAGCAAACACGCAGCCAGATTAAACGCGCCGCGATTATTGAAGCAGCTAGAACAACCTTTAAAGAATTAGGGGTTGCGGCAACGAGTATGGATAAATTAGCCGAAGTAGCTGGAGTGTCTAAGCGAACAGTGTACAACCACTTTGCCACCAAAGAAGCTTTGGTGATGACCTTGATGACTGATTTATGGCAACAAGCATTATCTCAACCCTCTGTGGTATATGACTCACATCAACCTTTGGCTGAACAACTGCAACAGTTGGTGCGTTTTGATATGGATTATATTCAATCAGAAGAGCACGTTGAAGTATCGCGAATGGTGATTGGCCATCTGTTTTATACCACTGAAATGCAAGAAGAATTACAAAAGGTAATTAAAGAAGAAACGGCTATTTTGCGCTGGATAAAAGCAGCAACGCTGGACGGACGCTTAACAGTGAAAAATGTTGAACTGGCCCAAACAGAAGTGCAAAGCTTGATTAAAGGCCAATGTTTTTGGCCATTAATATTTCAAGTCGAAGAGCCATTAAACGAACAACAAAAAGATGACATTGCCGCAAGCATCGTTACCATGTTTTTATGTCGTTATCAGGCATAAGTCCATTGTTGGCTACTCTACACTCGGTTATCACCCACACCGAATGAAATAATACGGCTGATATGCGCTAAACTCATGCCAGATTCTTGTTGCCAATGATTGAATGCAGCTTGGGTTTGGCGTAAAGCGGTTTGCGATGTAAAGCCAGCATCAACGACGTTATGAGCAGTTAAATATGACTGCACATCTTGGCTTAATAAAAAGGTATCTTTACCTATTGCACGTAAAAAATAAGGCCCAGTATTGCCACCTAAACGGGTGCCGCGCTTTTTAAGCACTTGCCACAAACCAGTAATGTCATCGCTTGGCCAATGAGCAATAAATTCCGCAAAACTGCCGTGTTCTGCATTAATCTGCTGGATCATATAAGCGTTATCAACAATCGCCTGGGTTTTCTTTTGATGCCGAATAAGCACTGGGTCGGTTGCCCGCTGTTGAATTTGATCGGGTGACAGCATCAGCACCTTCATTGGTTCAAAGTCAAAAAAGGCTTTTTCATACGCAGGCCATTTGTTATCAACCACTCGCCACACAAAGCCACTTTGAAACACGCGTTTACTCATAACAGACAATAACTGCGCATCAGTATATTCGCCGATTTCATCGGCATCGAGAGTGCCAGGCAGCAATGACTTAACTGCCGCTGGCCCGCCTTTACGCTCACATGCTCGCGCCCAAATATCACTGAACTTTTCTAATGCCACCGCGTAGCTCCTTTAACCCAAGCAATAATCTGCCAATACGGCAGATAAAGGCTTGTTGATCTTTAAACATTAACATTGATACCAAAAACAACTAACGCTATATATTACGTTCTTTTTTAAGTTGTAAAAACTGTTTCCATTTAACCACTTCAGCAGGCATTTCAGGTGTGTCACCTGTGTAACCGGCAGCAGCAATTAAGGTTTCAATAGGCACTTGTTTACCTCGACATACAAACACACCACGAACATGCGCAATGCAATGTAAACCACGGGCGGTAACCATACGATGCTCAATATAAAAGTATTTTTCGTCCCAACCAACGATTTTAGTTTCAATGGTAAACTTTTCAAACGGCTTAATATCGCGGATATAAGTAAACTCTGCCGCATTCACTATCGGTAACCATTTGTTTTTTAGAAACTGTTTCATCAAACCCATTTCGGCAATCAAATAGGTGCGCGCTAAATCCATAAAAGCAGGATAACGCGAGTTAGTTAAATGCATATTGATATCGCAATCTAACGGTAAAGCACGATAATCAATTCGGCTAGTGCCTAAAAAACCAATACTTTTACAATGACCTATTCGCCATAAAAACAACAAAATAATACGAAAATACAGATTCATGCACGGTTACTCCTAATGTAAGCGCGACAGGCTAACAAAGGTCATACCAGCGAGCAAGCGGCTTTAGCTGTATTTGGTAGCACAAAATTGGCATTACACTTTATTTGTTACTCTTTTTGAGACTTATCCCCCTTTTCATCTGTGGCTTAACTGATTAACATAGCGAGGCGTTTTGATTAAATTGACAGTGAGTTAACTGAGTTTCACCTAACTTACTAACAATAACGCCTTAGTCGTTGAGTCGATTACAGCCAAATCAGCGCAAACACATTGTTTATAATTCTCAGGGCGGGGCGCAATTCCCCACCGGCGGTAAACTTGAAAAAGTGAGCCCGCGAGCGCTCGATTCGTCGAGGTCAGCAGATCTGGTGACTTAGGTATTTACTCATGAGTAATGTCTAACAGTCCAGAGCCGACGGTTACAGTCCGGATGAGAGAGAATAGAGATACATCAATTAGCCCCGGCTTGTTGATGCAATTTGTTTTGGATTTATATCCCTCTTTACAAGCCCTGATTCTGGTCATTTTAGGAGTACAACCATGAATCAGTTATCACTACTTGCCGAATTTGGCGATCCAATCACCCGAGTAGAACTCGCACTAGCCGCGCTAAGAGAAGGCCGAGGCGTATTATTGCTAGACGATGAAGATCGTGAAAATGAAGGCGACATTATTTATTCTGTCGAGCATTTAACCACAGCCCAAATGGCATTAATGATCCGCGAATGCAGCGGCATTGTGTGTTTATGCTTAACTGACGAACACGCCAACAAGTTACAATTGCCGCCAATGGTTATTAATAACAACAGCGCCAATCAAACTGCGTTTACCATCTCCATTGAAGCAAAGCATGGTGTTACCACTGGCGTTTCCGCTCAAGATCGCGTGACCACCATTAAAACTGCCGCAAACCGCGATGCCAAAGCATCTGACTTGGCTCATCCTGGACACGTATTCCCATTACGTGCTCGCGCTGGCGGAGTGATGTCTCGTCGCGGTCATACCGAAGGCACTGTCGACTTAATGCAAATGGCAGGCTTAATGCCAGCTGGCGTATTATGCGAACTGGCCAACGAAGATGGCAGCATGGCCAAAACACCAGAAATTATCGCCTTTGGCCTTAAGCACAACATGCCTGTACTCACCATCGAAGACATGGTGATGTACCGTAACCAGTATGATTTAAAGCTGGCGTAATTAATAAAGTCATTAATAGGCTGTCACAAGAGTGACGCACTATCAGATAAAAATAAGAGGCGCATTATTAAATGGCGCCTCTTTTTTTACATCTAATAAGTTATAAAAAAATATCTTAAATATAGAATAAGTTCTATTTGGCTTATAGTAATGTCATATTACAAGTCAAACGTCATAACCGATGCGCAACGAGGTATAAATGAGATGTGAATTTATTCCCGCCACCGAAAAAGACAAAACCTACCTACTCGATTTACGTAAATTAACCATGGTTGAGCATTTAGAAAAGTCTGGGCAGTTCTTGTCTGATGCGCAACATGAATATAGATTAAACGATGCTTATGAATGCTCTTATCTGGTCATGTACGCCAACGAGTTAATCGGGACGTTAAAATATCGAGTCAGTGAAGCTACAGTCGAAATCATGCAGATCCAAATCCATCCATTGTTTCAAAGGCAAGGATTTGGTCAAAAAATATTACAACAAATTATCACAGACTCGAAGCCAAAATTGATTGAGTTAACTGTATTAAAACAGAACCCTGCGTTGCAACTATACAAAAGGTTAGGGTTTGAAATTACCGGTGAAGATCAGCACGAATATTTTATGCAAATTAGCAGCTCATAGACTCATTCCAACCCACATAAAAAATTGGTTGTAACACTTTAAAAAAAGCATATTTGTAACGTTAACATATTACTCAGCAACCAATATTAGGACGCTAGCCCTATAGCAGAACATGGTTTTAAACATGATATATGGAGGTTCACATGAAACGCGTCACAGGTATCGGCGGCATATTTTTTAAAGCAAAAGATGCACCTGCATTGCAGGCTTGGTATAAGCGTCATCTCGGCATTGATGTTCAAGAATGGGGCGGCGCGGCTTTTTCTTGGAGCGACTCAAATAACAAGCCCGTAGGTGGAACCACTATCTGGGCGGTGAGTTCAGAGAAAAGCGACCAATTTTCCCCAAGCCAAGCCCCATTTATGATCAACTATCGCGTTGAAGACCTTCACGCTGTCGTCGCAGCCCTCAAAGCAGAAGGCTGTAATGTCCTCGATAAAATAGATGAATCTGAATACGGCAAGTTTGCGTGGGTCATCGATCCTGAAGGTAATAAAGTCGAGTTATGGCAGCCGCCTTTAGGTCAATAGCAACTATTGTGGCTTAATAAATCTGTTCACATCCATGTGAAATTAACTTGGAGACAAACTAAATCACAATGCAGTAATAAACGTTTGATACTGACTCATGGTACTGGCATCGTCTAACATGCCTTGATGGCCAACGTTGGGCACCATAATTAACTGCTTATTGGCTGACTGACTAGCTACAAACAGTTTTTCAGACAGTTCAGGCGGGACTTCTTCATCATCTTCTGCCGCAATCACCAATAATGGCCCTTGATAATATTGCGCTACCACTTGCTTATTATCTGTTTTACGAAAATCTTCTGACATTTCCAAAGTCATAAAAGGTGCCATATACCACGGTGTTTTTTCATCAACCCAGTCGTCGGCATTAGTTGCTGAACCGTGTAAAACCAGCGCATCTATTTTATTATTTTTTGCTAAATCAGCGGCAATAAAACTGCCTAGTGAGTAACCGTGCAATATCACTTTTTCAGGCTGATATTGCTGATGTAAATAATCCAGTTGTTGCTGTGCATCTGCAATAATATTGTTAATGCTTGGTTGACCCTCACTTGCCCCTAATCCACGACGATCCATTACTAAAATATCGGTATTGAGCGTTGATAATGTGGTCAGTACCGACAGGCCATGTGGTTCGATTTTCATGCCGTTGCCTTGATAAAAGACCAAGGTTGTAAGGCTATTGGGGTTATCGATATAAAAACCATTTAACTTAACGTGATCAATTGACTCTAAGCTGACTGGGGTAATCAAATGATTAGGCATCGCCTGCTGTAATTGTTGAGTAAACTCAGCGGTAAAGGCTGTGGGGACTTCATCGCTGGCAATAAAGGTGCTTTCACTTAGGCGCATAGTACACCCTGAAGTAACCAGCATTGTGGTGCCTAACATTGCTACTGTGGTTATTTTTTTAAGCAAATTTTGCATATTATTGTCCTTAATTTATTCATCGTCCTTGTGGACTAAAATGTCACCTGGCGAGCATTGTAAATGCTGGCAAATAGCGTCTAGTGTCGAAAATCGAATCGCTTTTGCGCGGCCACTTCTAAGCACCGACAAATTTTGAGGGGTTATACCTATCAATTCAGCTAGTTCAGTGGACTTCATTTTTCGCCTTGCCAACATCACATCCAGCTCAATAATTATGGCCATTAAATTGTCAACTCCGCCTCTTCTTGAAGCTCAGTTGCATGCTTCATTACCCATGCCACACAGTAAAAAATCATTCCGAAAAGTGCATACTTTAATTCTTGACTGCCAAGGCTAAAATAAACAGGTACCGCACTAGATGTACCACTAAAGTGCAATGTAAATGCGATGATCATCGGGTAGAAAAGGCTGAGTAAAATCCAGACTAAAAATACTAAGGCAATACGGCTCAAGCAGCGGAAGTTACGTGGAGTAAACACATGACCTTGCTGATACAGGCCAAAAAGTTGGTAGAGAAAATAGTAAATAAACAGGTAAGGTAGAATTTCAACACTGCCCAGAATGATCCCAGGATGAAATCCCGCATCATAAAGGCTTTGAGCGAGTGCTTGCCAAGGTGTACCAAAGTCGACGGCTAGATAGCTGCTAAACCAACCCCACCAATCAATGGTTAACACATATTCACCCACTTGGAATTCTCCGAACACCATAGTGCCGCTATAACTAGTGACTTGTAATAAAGCTAAAAATACAATCAGCAATTTAATCCATTTACTTAACGAGACAATTCTATCCATGATCATTCTAAGCTGGTTAATGTTAAACTGAAGTTAACACACAAACCTTTTATCAGCAATAAATTATCGATAAACGATACTTTAAATGTATTAAAGCTAATGTACCTATTAGTCAGAATGCCAAATCACCCGTTTGAATCACAATAAATGACTATCGAAATAAATGATTAAAGTGCCTATGCTATTAACTCGAGATAGATGACATAAGTTTGTTGATAATGCTCAACAACTTTTACTTGATAGCTTTGTTTTACATCTATAACACATGAGGGTATCGTTAATAACTGATTGTATTATAAAGGTTTAACAGAAAAAACCATTAACTCAGGAGTAAAGTGATGAATATGAAAGCATTTTCGACGTTAGCCGGATTATCTTCATATACGCTGCGTTATTATGAAAAAGTCGGTTTACTCAACAACATTCAACGAAATAGCAGTGGCCATCGAGTCTACACAGCCAAAGACTTAGAATGGATTAATTTTGTCAAACGCCTTAAAGACACGGGGATGGCTTTAACCAAAATTCAGCAATATGCCCAATTGCGATCATTAGGGCCAGGTACTGTGTTAGACCGCCAACAACTACTTGAGTGTCACAAAGACCAGTTACAGGCTCACATTGAACTTCAGCAAAATCATTTACTGGCGTTAGAAAACAAAATTAGTTTGTATGAAGCCAATAAAGTCCGTTGACTTAGAGTTAACTCTAACTTGTAAGGTATGGCTTCTACTTATCGATAGGAGTACATCAATGCCAAACTCAAGATTCACTTTAGGTCTGGAACAGTTGTCAAAAATTGACGGCGAAGCAGGTCATAATGTTATCGAAAGCCTGCAAGATATCTGCCCTGACTTAGCCCGATTTACCATTGAATATCCGTTTGGCGATATCTATACCCGACCCGCCTTAGATGTAAAGTCGCGAGAAATAGCCACTCTTGCGGCACTAACCGCTTTAGGCAATTGTAGGCCTCAGCTCAAAGTCCATCTAAATGCCGCTTTGAATGTTGGTTGCAGCGAAGAAGAAGTAAAAGAAGTGCTGTTACAAATGTCTATTTATGCCGGTTTTCCAGCAGCGTTAAATGGCATGTTCGCGTTTAAAGAAGTCCTTCAAGAACGAAAGGCATAACAAATGACCGATAGTATTTAATACCGCCAATTAATAACTGTAAGAATTAAATAAGTGTAGATTTTCAACATGATTATTACAATTATTTTTCATATTTATCGATTAACACAAAACTAAATCAATAAATGTAAAATTCAAATTAATAAATTACTGGTATACAACCTATAGATGTTTTAGTTAGACACTTAAGGTCGATTTTTAAACAGCATTGGCTATGTTATGGAATGATCAACTCTTACAAAAAACCTATTAACGAATTATTTCTTTGGTATTTTCCGTTATAACTCAATGAAAAGCTGATTCAATAGATCCTTAATTTGCAAATCATTTTCTTCAAATTGAATACCCACATTGACTTTCCCACTTTCAAAACGGCTATTACACACCTTTGCCGGAATGGTTATTTCTTTATCACTAGGAGAACGTATGATAATGAAGATATCTTTTTGATTCACTTTGATTTTTGGGTTATCCGTTTTAAATACAAACCCACAGCCTTTGGCTGATATGTCCGAAATCATACCCTTTAATTGAGCGGCTTTTTTAACATCTTGATTTTCTTTTGCAACAATTGATGCAGGTAAATGAGTAATGAAACGTTGATGAGTTCTAAGCTGGCGATTTTCAATTTTATCTGGGTAGCGTAAAAAGATAAATTTTTCAGGGATCTTTGTGATATTCCTAATTGTCGATTTAAACGCATAACACTCGCCTTGCTGACCTTCTAATAGGTATCGAACGACGACAACATTACCATCAACAAATACATCGCCATAGTTACTCATATTATGCGGCGCTGGATGTTTTAAGATAATATATTGACCGAGATCATACCCAACTAACATCGCTTTTATGCGAAGCTTAACGGGGTGGTCGATCTGTAAATCAACAATTTTCCCGGGTGTTAGTTCGAAAAAGATAGGGCTTGGGATGGCTGACAATGTTAAGAATCCATTCAAGTGTAATTATAAGTTTTCAACCATAAATGTATGGCGTTAATATCACTAAGGCAATAGATATATATCTTTTAAAAGTAAAAAGTGTCACCAACTTTAATTAATGTACGTTTATCGAACGTTTATGGTTAAATAATATGCAGCTGATATAAAAAGAGGAGACACTTATTCAGCGCCTCCTCTTCCTTTAATGAATCCTATTAAACAGCAATACCACAGTGACGCAATAAAGCATCTGTATTGGGTTCACGGCCCATGAAGCGTTTAAACAGCTCCATTGGCTCTTCACTTCCCCCCATTTCAAGAATGTTATTTAAGAAGCTTTTACCTGTTTCAGCATTAAAAATACCTTCGGCTTCAAAACGCGAGAACGCATCTGCCGATAATACTTCGGCCCATTTATAGCTGTAATAACCTGCGGCATAACCACCCGCAAAAATGTGCGCAAAACCGTGTTGAAAACGGTTAAAGCTTGGCGGGGTTAATACCGCAATTTGGCTGCGAACTTGGTCTAAAATGCCTTGAATATCGACGCCTTTAGCGGGGTCAAACTCGTGGTGCATTCTAAAATCGAACAGTGAAAACTCAAGTTGGCGCACCATCATCATGCCCGACTGGAAGTTTTTGGCCGCTAGCATTTTATCTAACAATACTTTGGGTAATGGTTCGCCCGTTTCATAGTGACCAGATATTTCCGCTAACGCTTCTTCTTGCCAGCACCAGTTTTCCATAAACTGACTTGGTAGCTCTACCGCATCCCAAGGTACACCATTGATACCCGACACTCCGCCCACATCCACTTTGGTTAACATGTGGTGAATGCCGTGGCCAAACTCATGGAACATGGTGGTGACTTCGTCATGGGTAAACAATGCCGGTTTGCCATCGACAGGACCATTAAAGTTACAGGTTAAATACGCTACCGGCTTTTGCAAACCAGTAGAGGTAACCCGGCGACCACGACAATCGTCCATCCATGCGCCGCCACGTTTACCGCTACGAGCATACAAATCTAGGTAGAAGCTGCCACGGTGTACTTTATCGGCGTCATGAATATGGAAGAAACGAACATCCTTATGCCAAGTGTCTACGCCTTTTTGTTCGCTAATGGTTAAACCAAATAAGCGATTAACGGTATAGAACAAGCCTGACAAGACTTTGTCTTCTGGGAAATACGGACGCAATATTTCTTGCGACACTTCGTACTTGTGTTGCTGCAGTTTTTCAGCGTAAAAACTCAAATCCCATGAGGCCATTTCGGTCACGTTGTAATGGTCTTTGGCAAAGGCACGCAGTTCGGCTAATTCAGTTGACGCTTGGTCTTTAGACCGTTCGCCTAACTCATTTAAAAAGCCCAATACTTGTGCTGGATTTTCTGCCATTTTGGTGGCTAACGATTTATCTGCGTAGCTGGCAAAACCGAGTAAATTGGCTAACTCATGACGCAATGCCACAATTTCATTCATGTTATTGGTGTTATCAAACTCACCGGCATTCGGGCCCTGGTCAGATGCGCGAGTGACAAATGCACGGTAACACTCTTCGCGTAACTCACGGTTTTCGCTATAGGTCATTACGGGTAAATAAGACGGAAAGTCTAAGGTGAATAACCAACCTTTTTGCTCTTTAGCGTCGGCCATAGCTTTAGCTGCGGCGATGGCTGACTCAGGTAAACCCGCTAAATCTGCTTCGTCGGTAATAAGCTTAGTCCACGCTTCGGTGGCATCTAACAGTTGATTAGAAAAGTTGCTGGTGAGTTCAGATAAGCGTTTAACCATTTCGCCATAGCGCGCTTTTTGACTGTCATCCAAACCGATACCCGACAATTCAAAATCACGTAAGCTCTGCTCTATCACCATTTTTTGCGCTTGAGTTAACAGGGCAAAGTCTGTCGATTCATGAATCGATTTATACGCCTCGTACAAACCTTGATGCTGGCCAACATAGGTGCCGTAATCTGACAACAACGGCAAACAAGCATCGTGAGCATCACGTAATTCATCACTACTGATCACCGAGTTCATGTGTGACACCGGCGACCACATTTTACTTAACTCATCGTCAACGTCTTCAAGAGGCTCAATGAGATTGTCCCAAGTGTATTGGCTATTTTTTGCTAATAGTACTTCAATAGTCTCACGACATTTGGCAATGGCTTGCTCAACTGCAGGCTGAATGTGTTCAGGTTTAATTTTTGAAAATTCTGGTAATTCTGCGCTACTTAGCAATGGATTGCTCATAAAGATTCCTCGAAATATGTCGCGTGAGTATTTAGCCTATATTGGGTTAAATGTTGCCGTTTTCAAGCGTAAAAACAATTTATCCTAATAAATATAACCTCGGTTTCGAGGCGATAATCTGACCTTCTTATCGCCAAATTTGACCATATTATCGTTGATTTAATGTATAACCAGCTCTACTACCTAGCTGGTTTATTCAATAAATAGAGTGACTCAGGTCCCAATTTAACTTTACACTTCATTTACACAATCAATATTGACAGGCAGATCCCAAACGAGACTGATTATCATTTATTTTCACGTTAAAAGGACTACCATTCGCTTTATTAAAAGCACTGTTCCATTTTTCTATTATGAGTTCAATAAACATGACCTTTGATTTTTGCCTATCAAACCGTAACCATTGTAGCCGCGCCTTTTATCGCACAATGGCTATTATGATGTGTTTACTGACAACCTCGTCAGCATTCGCCACGGCAGAATACCAGCCGACTGCAGGGGTTGATGTTGCTTGGGAAAATAATTATGTCACTCAAGGTCGTGACAATTTAGATCATGGCGGTATTGCATGGGCAGTGGCCAATATTGAACAAAACGACCTCGCTGTTTATGCCATTGTAGGTCGAGCAGACCAGGTGAACTATGTGGAATGGAACCTAGGGTTAGAATATACCTTACATCTCACTAATAATATTGATGCCACAGTAGGCTATCAGCGCTTAGAATTTTATGGCGATGAGCGCTGTTCTGATAATGAGTTTTTCGGCGCGTTAACGGTTAATGGATTAACGTGGTTTGTACCCGCGGTTAACTACACTTATGCAACCGAAGCTGGCGGCTATTTCATTGAACTGAGCATACATAGTCCATGGGAAATCACTCAACACTTCACTTTGACACCTTACATTGTTCAGGGGTTTGATTTTCAATACAGCAGTGAAGAACACAACGGTGCTAACCATTTCCAATTTGGACTAGAAGCCGAACAGAAACTTAATGATTCAATGGCATTGTCTGCGCACATTAGCCACAGCATCGCTCAAGGAGACATTAAGCAACAAGCCAGTGCCGACGATATTCAAGGCAGCTTAGATCAAACCTATGCAGGGGTGCATTTCAAACTGAGTTTTTAAGCTTTGCTAGCATTTTAGCAATCCAAGACTAGACTAAAGGGGCTACTGGATGCCACCTTTACTCAAGCAAGGAAGCTTATGTTAACTCGACTTATCAATATGCTATTTGTATTATTTACTGTTTGGATGATGCTACTCAGTACCTCATTACTTGCCAGCGAGCTCACCAAACTAATTATCAAAGAGCCCGATAAACGCCCCCCATTAACCAATGACAATGCCAACTCACTCCCGTCGCAATATGCGACCGATCATCAAGGTAATGTGATTATTATCCCCACCGAGCAACGCTCAGCGTTAGAATATCGAGCCGACGATATTTACCTTAAACCAAGCCACAAAAAACCAACAACCAAACAAAACAACACGCGCTCATCAATCTCAAAGCACTCCACCATAACCAACACGGCTATAGCCAGTAAAACAATCGCCAATGATCCAAGTTGTCGCTGGCTCAATAACCGCATAAAACATCTTCAGAAAAAACAACGTCAGACCCAAAACAGTCAATTTAGTCATTATCAAGATGAAATTGATATTAGGGAAAGCGAGTGGACCTGTCTTAAGTGCGCAACCAGCGGCCCTAATAACGTTGACCGTGGTGAATGCCAACATAAACGTTAACAATGCATTGGTTTAACGACTAGATTGCAAACACAATCCCCCCTACAATGGATACATTAAACTAGTGGAGATCATCATGGCTCAACATTTTGACTATATCGCGCTTGGCGCAGGCAGTGGCGGCATCGCCTCAGCAAACCGTGCAGCAATGCGTGGCGCAAAAGTATTAATTATTGAAGCAAAACACGTTGGCGGCACTTGCGTTAACGTCGGCTGTGTCCCTAAGAAAGTCATGTGGTATGGCGCTCATGTCGCTGAAGCGCTGAACCTCTACGCTAAAGACTATGGTTTTGATGTTACCGTCAATAAATTCGATTGGAGTACACTAGTCGACAATCGTGAAGCCTACATTAGTCGCATTCATGATGCTTATAGCCGTGGATTTGCGAGCAATAAGGTCACCTTATTAAATGGCTATGGTCGCTTTATTAATAACAACACCATTGAAGTTGATGGCGAGCACTACACTGCCGACCATATTGTGGTTGCCACTGGCGGAGCACCAACAATTCCTAACATTCCTGGTGCACAATACGGTATCGACTCAGACGGTTTCTTCGCATTACGTGAACAACCTAAGCGTGTCGCAGTTGTGGGTGCCGGTTATATAGCTGTTGAAGTGGCGGGTGTATTACATGCACTAGGTAGCGAAACTCATTTATTAGTACGTAAGCATGCACCACTACGTAACTTTGACCCAATTTTGACCGACGCATTAGTTGATGCTATGGCCGCCGATGGACCAACGCTTCATACTCACAGCGTACCTAAATCGGTCACCAAAAATGCTGATGGTAGTCTGACGTTACTATTAGAAAATGACCAAAGCTTAACGATTGACTGCCTAATTTGGGCTATTGGTCGTTCACCATCAACGGGCAATATCGGCTTAGAAAATACCGATGTGCAGTTAGATGCTAAAGGCTATGTCATTACTGATGAGCAGCAAAATACCACCGCGAAAGGTATTTATTGTGTTGGCGACATTATGGCGGGCGGTGTTGAATTAACTCCCGTCGCGATTAAAGCGGGTCGTTTATTGTCAGAACGTTTATTCGGCAACATACCTGATGCCAAAATGGATTACAGCTTAATTCCGACAGTGGTATTTAGCCATCCACCCATCGGCACCATGGGCTTAACTGAACCAGAAGCCGCTGAAAAGTATGGCCAAGACAATATTAAGGTTTACGCCTCAACGTTTACCTCTATGTACTCAGCTGTTACAGCACATCGCCAAGCCTGCAAAATGAAACTGGTTTGTGCGGGTGATAATGAAGTGGTTGTCGGTATTCACGGTATCGGTTTTGGCATGGATGAAATACTGCAAGGTTTTGGCGTGGCAATGAAAATGGGCGCAACCAAAGCAGACTTTGACTCAGTTGTTGCGATACATCCTACTGGCGCAGAAGAGTTTGTTACTATGCGTTAAGTTACTAATAGTTAATAAAAAGCCGTGTTATTAAACACGGTTTTTTTATGCCTTTTTGTCAGCCAACCACTGTACAAACACCTTAATATTAGGTGGACGCTTTTGTGAATGCCCCATAAGTTGCGTCATAGCAAAACTATGTTGATAGTACATTTCTGCATCGTTATAGTGCTTTTGCGCATCATCACTATTGATCATCGCACCGCGTAAATAGTCACACAATAACTCACTACGGTTAAAACCACTGACCTCACCAATTTCCGTTAAGGTTTGTGCATTCCACTGTTTATATTGCTCAAGCACGCGATCAAAGCGCTCACGATAGTAATCACTCGCTTGTGATAAAACGGCCTCGTTAGGAACCACTCGGGCAATGACAAATGCTTGCTCAGACAAAATACGATACAAACGTTGGCAATGATGAAAAATAAACCGTAAATAAGGGTCGCTATACTGCTGCGTGTCTTGTTCAGCTTGCATCAGCCAATTGCGGTAGTCCGCACAGGCAACGGCAATAATTAAGTCGGCCTCTGAGGTAAAGTGATTGTAGATGGTGCCTTTAGATATCTGGCTAGCTTGAACTAAATGCGAGCGGCATAAATCAAAGGTTTTATGCCCTTTTAAACAACGTTGTGATACTTCTATCAGATAGTTGCCACGTTGTTCCCAGCTGCTCATTTCGGGCCTCATCTTATTTGGGTTAATAAAGCGTTAACAGTTCACATTTACACTATAGCAAGCTTTGTGGATACCCTTTATTGAGTAATACTGATACCACTATGAACTTATTCAATAGCCCATGTTAAAAATAGAATTATTAGAAAGTTTTATTGCTGTTGCTGAATGTGGCAACTTGTCTAAAGCAGCCGATAAAATTTGCCGAACCCAATCAACACTTAGCCTACAAGTTAAAAAACTTGAAGAAAGTGTCGGCCAAACCTTGCTGATTAGAGACAACAAAGGCGTGACCTTGACCGAGTCTGGTGAAACGCTGCTTAACTACGCCTATAAAATGATGCAACTTAATTCACAAGCTATTGATGAGTTAAAAGATTGCCAAAACCGTGAAGTGATCCGCCTTGGTGTACCCACCGACTTTATAAAGTGCTACTTAAGCAGCTGTTTATTAGAATTTATCCGCGAATTTACTAACATAGAGCTTGTTATCGACACTGACGTAAGTGGTAACTTATACAAACGCTTACACCAAGGGGAATTTGACGTCATTGTCGCAACCCATTGGCAACTACCGACTAACGGCGAATTACTCTTTACTCGTCGCTTTAAGTGGGTTGCGGCGGTCGAAGGCAACGCTCATAAGCGCAAGACGATCCTGATGGGTTTATATCCAGAAAATTGCCCGATTAGAGCGCAAGTGTTTGCTAACCATCGACTCTCGATGCGGCCCATTAATGTATTGCTGTCGACCCCATCACCACAAGCCTTATGCATGGCTGTCGAGAACGACTTAGTGATTGCGCCAATAGCCGAATTTAGAATCACCGACCAAATGCAGGTGCTAGACCCGATTGAACATGGATTACCTATACTGCCCATGTTTAATGAATCGCTTTATCTCAACCCAGATACGCAAACCTACGCTACGTTACAGCTGATTAATTTGATTAAAGCCAATGTCGAGCACAAGGGCTATCAACTCGACTAGCCAGTTCTCACATCAACCAGCTCTGCCTGCTCTACTATCTACATATCTACATATCTACTCTCGTTTCCACTATGCCTTACAGCATTAGGCTGCCAAACAAAAAGGCCAATAACACACTCGACGTAATTGTCACCACGCCAGGAATCAAAAATGGGTGGTTAAAAACCGCCTTGCCAATCCGCGTTGAGCCAGTGTCATCCATCTCTACGGCAGCCAACAGCGTTGGGTAAGTAGGTAATACAAATAACGCGCTAACCGCTGCAAATGAGGCTATTGCCGTTAATGGACTCACTCCAATCGCCAATGCAGCAGGCATTAACGCTTTAGTGGTTGCCCCTTGTGAATACAACAACATTGAGGCAAAAAATAACGCTACCGATAACAGCCAAGGCTGACTTTGAAGTAAGGTTCCTGCAACGTTTTTAATTTCGTCAATATGATTAGACACAAAAGTGTCACCCAACCAGGCTACACCCAGCACACAAATACACGCCGACATGCCAGACTTAAATGTTGATGCGTTAGAAATTTTACTGGCATCTAAACGGCAAAACCACGTTATTGCTGCTGCGGCAGAGAGCATAAACAACATAATAGCCACATCGCGCGACAGCACTGGATGTGTAATTAAGCCCACTTTGTCAGATATCGCAGTGGCATAAGACATCACCGCCACTATCGCAATCAAGAATATGGCCACCGATCGCTTAGCACCCGGTAATAACGTGACTTGAGTTTCACCACGGGTTTTCACCAATCCGCTGGCTAAACGCTGTTGATAGATAGGATCTTGTGCTAACGGTTTGCCGAGTATCGACGCAACTGCTGCACCCATTAAACAAGCAATAAACGTCGATGGAATACACACAGCCAACAACACTAAATAATCCACCCCAAACGGCTCTAAAATACCCGAGAAAAATACCACGGCAGCAGAAATAGGCGATGCAGTAATCGCCACTTGTGATGCCACTACGGCAATAGATAACGGCCGAGATGGTCGTATGCCTTGCTCTTTAGCCACTTCGGCAATCACAGGCAGCGTCGAAAATGCTGTATGACCAGTTCCGGCAAATAAGGTCATAGTGTAAGTCACTATTGGTGCTAAAAAAGTAATGTGTTTCGGGTGCTTACGCAGTAATTTTTCAGCAATAGATACCAAATAGTCCATGCCACCCGCTTCTTGCATCGCAGCTATGGCGGTAATAACCGACATAATAATCAGCATTACATCGATGGGGATAGCACCTGGCGTTAACCCTAATCCAACGGTAAGAATTAATACCCCTACACCTCCAGCAAAACCTATCCCTATGCTGCCCATTCTTGCGCCGAGGTAAATCGCCCCAAGCACAATAATTATTTCTAATATCATCATAGTGTTAACTCTATTTAAAACCTAAATGTCTTGAATGAAATAGCAGGGATTACTGCTTTAGAGATCGTGATAGTACTCTGTTGGGATTTTACGAATGTAGACGTGGATCAATTAACTGCATTGCAAGCCAAAAGAGGTGTTTTGTCTGCAGGTTTATTGGCCAGTTAACTGAAAAAGCTGTGATGGAGCAGAGATGTTAACGGGGATGAAAATAGAAAAATGCCAATCCAAGGATTGGCATTTAAGAGGAGATAAAAGTGAAACGTGACTATCTAACGAATAAACTAGCGATTAAAAATAGTAACCAAAGTTGATATTGATGCGGTGGTCCCAGCTATCACCCATTTCAGGTAAGCCAACATGACCATTATCACGCGTAGAGGCATACATATTTTTACCCATAATAAAATCAATCATGGTGTATGTTGGTCCTGAAGATAACGCAACACCAGTAACATTTTGATAGCTGTTGTCATAGTCTTCATTGTCAACATCGGGGGTTACCACGCCAAAGTCATTATAGATTTTTGCACTGCCCCAGCTGGTAGTGATCGTTTTAGCAATGTTTATGCTATAAGCTTGCGCTTTAGCTGCAATTTCGTACTGCCAATCGTAAGCCGATACCGCAAGCTTGTTATCGTCTAACGCATCAGCAGCATTGTACTCATATTGCATTGCCTGTAACTGCAGCGCCCAACCTTTATAACTACTGTCGAGATGTAACGCGACGGCATATCGGTCACCATTATTGCCAGTATTACTATTATAAATCTGCCCTACCTCGACCGAAGCACCCACCACGGTTTTACCGCCTTCATACTCCATCGCATAGGTTTGGCGTAAATTTAATTGGTTAGTTTCTTCATTGTAATAGTCAGTGCCGTTGACTTGGCCAGAATATAAGTCTGTTGAATATCGTTCATTACGACTGGCACCATATTCAGCGCCTTTATAAAACGCAAACTCAGTTCCCCAACCATTATTTGAATAAACCGTTTTAATACCTGCATCATAATCATCTTCAAAACCTAAATAATACGGTACGCCAAACCAAAAACTATTTGAAATAAAACCCGGGTTACCAAATGGTACTTGATTTATACCAAATTGAATTTGCAATTGTTCTGAGTAATCATAAAAGGCATAACCATAACGTAGTGCTTCCCATCCATCATAAAAACGATATTCAGAAGATAAACCCCAATTATCTAATTTACCGTTGAATTTAACGGATGCCATCTCAAAGGTTAAATCACCTGATTTATCTTTAGAACTATCACTATATTGCTTATATGAATAATTAGCTCTTAAGGTACCGGATACGTTAATTCCATCTTCAACATCTTGTGCTGTAGAGTAAAAAGAAACCATGCATAGCGATACTAAAGTAGATAATAAAGATAACTTTAATAATTTCATTTTATTGTATTTCCCAATTCGATAATTAATAACTTGGCCGTTACCATTTTATTTTTGTTAAGTCACATTGAATAACTTCATCTTTATGAGCAGGTGTACCGGGGTTTTTAGCTGACTCACAAAGCAATGTGGTGCCATAGTCATTACGCTTGTCGTTGGCATTACTTCTTGCCCAAACAGACACGATAGCGCGCTCTTCTGGCTTAGCTTCGCAGCTGCCATCGACTTCAAAGGCATGGATAGTATTTTGATGAAAATACATTAGCGGATCGATATCAGCACTGCTCGACAGCCACATAGTCTGCCCATTGTGTTGACCTGCATCAAACTGAACTTGTCTAACGTTGTCGTCGTCTTTAACGGTGTTAATTAACGGTGAATCTTCACGCACGGCAAAGCTCTTAAACTCATTCGCACACGCAGGCACGCGCATG
Source organism: Shewanella sp. AC91-MNA-CIBAN-0169 (assembly GCF_040310165.1). Classification (NCBI taxonomy): domain Bacteria; kingdom Pseudomonadati; phylum Pseudomonadota; class Gammaproteobacteria; order Alteromonadales; family Shewanellaceae; genus Shewanella; species Shewanella sp. AC91-MNA-CIBAN-0169. The sequence goes on along the minus strand of NZ_JBEOPM010000004.1, from coordinate 147,843 downwards.
TTGTAATAAATTTCAGATATTGCATGGTTATGATAGGGATATAAGGTATCGACTGATTGCACTGTCATACCGACTTCTGCACCAACCTTTTCTCCGTTAATTTCGTCTATGCGTAATAGTCCCCAGTGACCAAAAATTTCGGCATAGGCATAACCACCACGAATGTTGTTGAAGTTTTTATCATTGCGTTTACTTTCTTCAGCATACATTGGGTACCAACCTGCTGCAGCCCATAAATTAGGTAATGCATTGGCACTAATATCTGTTGGGAAAGCTGAGGGCATTTTCACTTCATCGCCCGTCACCATTTTAGTAAAGTTTTTAGTAAACTCTTTGCCGAGTTTACGCACGTCTTTATTAGTGACTTTTGTGTCAAAAAAGGAATCGAATGTTGCACGTTTAAGCCATTTAGCTACGGGGGATTTTTCAGCTAATTGGCCACCAGGGCTGTAAATCCAATCGACGTCTTGGCGCGCACCAAAACACTTTTTCGCTTTATCTGGATTATTAATAACTTGATAAATGTTTTTCACTAATAGCTTCATGTCTCTGCGATCCATGATGCACATATTCTTACCACCTTCGGTAGAATCGTACATTGCTTGGTCTGAATTTAAACATGGACCATTTTCACTATTGGTTAATGCTACCGCGTAAGATTGTAAATATTGCAGTGTTTCATTCCATAAAATATCGACATATTTTTGATCATTTTTATCGTACTGAGATTCCTCTCCTAAACAAGTGAACTCAGCATTATCGACATCGTTCTTATCTAAAAAACTAGGTATTTCACTCGCCATAGCAGAACTAGATAACAACATCATAACGAACAAGGTATTATATTTCATATCATCCATCTTTCTTTATTATTTAAGACGGATGAATGTTACCCTTGGAATTAATTCCAAAAAATTACATCCAACATACTTACAACAAATATAAACAACAAAAATACAATTAACATCTAAAAAGTGATTGTAAAAGTCTTAGGCGTTCAACCTTAAATTCCTAATAATTAAAAGCCTAATAATTAAAAACCTAATAACTTAATATCTAATAAGTTAAAATCTAAATTAAAAATAAATAATAAATAATGAATAATGAATAATGAAAAAGATAATCACCTATAATATAAAAGCCGCATATTAATATGCGGCTTTTAAAACTAATATCAATTTAAATTAGTTTACCCTTTATGCTTATCAAACTTAAACGTATGACAGTTACTGCATAATGGTTTTTTAGGTGTATGTTCGCCATGACACTCTTGGCAAGGTACATCTTTACCATAGTGAAGGTTATTGTGTGGGTTCTGCCACTTGTCTTCTTCACTTCTGGCGGTTTTCTTTGCTAAGTCATCAACATCATGACACTGCAAACAGGACTGATCAGATGGAAACTGCTTGATGCCATTATCATGACAAGTTTTACAGTCTTTACCGATAACCTCTTTATGGTAGTCACGGATCTCTGCTGACTGTACTGATAAGCTGGTTAATCCAAGTAGTACCAGCCCAAGTATAATATTAAAGTTTTTCATTAATGATTCCTCTTGTTCACTGGTCTGGTTAAACGTTCATAAGACTTCTAGCAGCAGTCATGCCCATCACCATACATTCTGGGATAGAGCAACTACCTAAACGGCTAACGCCATGAATACCACCACACACTTCACCCGCGGCATAAAGACCAGTAATAGACTTACCAGTAAAGCTATCTGTTACTTCGGCTTTGGTATTAACTTTTACACCACCTTGGCAGTAATGCACTTTTGGCCACAAACGAACGACAGTAAATGGCGCTTCGATCATTTTGTTTTTAGCCAACGTCATATCTTTGCCAAACTGCTTATCTTCGCCAGATTTTACATAGCCATTGTATTCAGCGATTTGTGCTTTTAACCCAGCTAGAGGGACACCAAAGTGTGTTGCCAACTCTTCAAGGCTTTCAAACTTCCAACCGACATTGTACTTAATCACTTTTTCGGTATTTGGATGTGCTTTAGAGTCTTTAAAGCTTGAAATCAACAGTGGTGGTACAGGATTGCCTTTTTCATCACGGTTACTTAATTCAGCATCAGCACGTGTTTTACGATCGGCAATTTCATTCATGAAACGCTTACCGGTTGTGCGGCTAACAGCAATTGAATGAGGTAAGTTGAAAATTGAATAGTTAGACACATAACCAAAGCCACCTTCATCAGGTGAAGCCCAAGGGCCTGATTGAATGTGAGCCAAATGCACAGGAATAGCTCCTAAACGGAACATTTCGAACATACCCTCGCCTGTTGCACCTGGTGCGTTGGTACAACCAACGTCTGCAGTTAAGGTTGGATCTTGCGCCATACGTAAATCAACGTTTTGCGCAAAGCCACCGGTAGCCATAATCACACCACGTTTGGCGCGAATATTGAGGACTTTACCAGGCTGGTCTTCGCCAAAGTGATAATTTTGACGCATTTTAACACCAACAACTTCGCCTTTATTACCAACGAGGAATCCTTCAAATTTTGAACGATTGTGGGTGTTTACACCAATACGTTTACACTCTTTGTACAATGGTTGGGTGATACCAGCACCACAACTTACTGAGGTTTGGTAAGTACGTGCAACCGAGTGACCACCTAGTTGTTGTAAGTAAGGATGGTATTCAGAACCTGCATCTAAGGTCATTTGTAACGCTTCAACCGCATGAGATGCGACATGACGCAATAACCCTTCATCGGCAATGCCACGGCCAGACAATAATTGGTCATTAACCATTCGGTCTACCGAGTCTTCAACACCTTCTTTCTTTTGCATCGGCGTGCCTGGTGCGGCAAAAAGCCCACCGTTAATCGCCGAGTTACCACCAAAATAGGACATTTTTTCAAATATATGAACGTCTTTTGCACCATGTTTGGTGGCTTCGATTGCGGCAGCTAACCCCGCAAAACCAGAACCAATAATGACGATTTCAACTTCTTTGTCCCATTTAACACCATCTGCCTTTTCAGACACTGCCATTGCTGGTGCTACCATCGCTGCACCAGCAGCAATACCTAGACCTGCAATAAACTTACGGCGCCCTAATAGATCTATATTGCTCATAGGTTATCACCCCTTTTTATATTATTGACGCTTCATCATAGCGATGGAATCAATTCCAAAACGGGAACTATTGTTAATGTTTGGTGCAAATAACAGCGAATGTCGACTAATCAATTGTAGGTAGGACTTTCAATAAAATTACTGCATAGGTTTGCTTTTGGAACTGAATCCATATTGTGAGTTACCCTGCATAACAACTGGTTAATTATATATTTAATCGATATGATTAACCCATTGAGGACGACCTCAGCCTGACATTCACCACTTTTCATCGACAGGTATTCACATCGGGGACGGCCCCATCTGCCATCTACACAGAAGAGCCGCTAATATGCTATTAAATCGCTATATCACCACACTGTTTTCGCCATTATCCATACGCCGCTTTTACAAGTATTTCAGTCGGGGTTTATTGGCCATTTTGATGCTACTGCCACTGACTACCAACGCGACACAAGTTGATACCTCATCGAATAGCCCTGTAACGCCACAAGTTCGAGTTGGACTTCACGGCATGCTATTGTTTGGCAGTGAATATGGTTTATTTGCCTCGCATTTACCGATGTTTCACCTCCCACATAATGCCCAAGTCGTGTTGCAACTAACCTTTGATGATCCTCAGATCAACACAGCGGTAATCAACGGCTTAACGTTATCGGCAGCTAGCGGATATCCAATTTGGACCATAGTGCCGCAACAATTTGACCTATCGATGCTATCTCCCGCTCATCCAAGTCATATTGAACATTTAAACGTTGATATTGTTAAAGGCCATTTTGAACGCGGCGGTGAAATGCAATGGAAGAACCAAGGGCTAACCGTGACTAGGGTGTTAGTATTCAATGAATTAGATACTCAGTTCGAGCAACAAAAAACCAGCAACAATACTTACCTTAAGGTTAATAATACCCCTGACGATAAGGTACAGTTTCTCGTTAAACGCCTGACGACTCGACCCGATGCCGATCATATTGTACGCCTCGATAATGTTGGCAATAGCTTACCCGCAGAAATAGTTATTCCTATTGATACGGCAAACTTATTTAACAATGAAGCCCAACTTCGTGCTGCATTACCAGACACAACACCTAAAAACACTTCTCTAGTGGCCCCAAACACAAAGCCAAACATCACTCGTCCAATAACTACGGTTTCAAGAGTGTATATAGAGTTGGATGAACTGAAATGATCCACAAAACTATTGCAGTATTTCAGCATCACCCTGCCGAAGGCGTCGGTAGAATGGCACTGTGGGCTAAACAACACAGTATCGAACTTGAGTGTTTTTATGCACCAGAATCTTTGCCCGAAAATCTCGATGCTTACCGAGGATTAATTATTTTAGGTGGGCCGATGAATGTGGTGGATAACCCTGTTTGGATGCAAACCGAGTCAAGATTAATTAAACAGGCATTAACTCAACAAGTCCCTTTATTGGCCATTTGTTTGGGCGCGCAGTTATTGGCAATTGAACTTGGTGGCCAAGTCATTGATATGCCTAATCCTGAACTGGGTTGGCATGAGGTAACCTTTGCTGATGGTACGATAATGGCTGTGCCGCAGTGGCATTATCAAGCCATCAACTTACCTGACAGTATTGTGTCGCTGGCTCGTTCAGCACAGTGTAATGTGCAAATGTATCACCACCAACAGGCTATTGGTTTGCAGTTTCATCCTGAATGGAATTCCGCGCAAATAGGGCAACTCGTCAGTCATTTTGGTGATGAGTGCCCTGTAACTAACACACCGCACACTCACGCTATGCAAGATACTCTCGAACCGTTCTTTTTTAAGCTACTTACTGAGCACTTTTGTTGAAAATTAGGTGTAATCTATAGCGCAATATATGGCGCCCAGAACTGCATAAAAATTATCAATGCGCCGTAATGGTTCACAAAAGTATTTGATGAAAGTACCTCCGTAAGTGCTTAACGAAATGGTTTACCTATATGTCTTAGTCTAATAACCAAGCCAAATGCTATCGCTAAAAAATAACCGAAAAAAGTCGCTCTATACTTAGCCCTATGTTTGGGCTAAGTATTGCTCGGCACTATATGACTACAGCATGTTTCACTACTGGATCAGGAGTCCACATGAAACCAATAGTCATCACACCAGTAACCAGCAATACCCTAAATAGCAGCAATGCACCGCAACACAGTTGGCTCAACAAAGTACCTGAAATCACGTTGATTTTTTGGGTCATCAAAATGATGTCGACCACCGTTGGTGAAACCGCAGCAGATTATCTTAGCTTCCATCTTCACGTAGGCATGATTAATACCAGCATCATCATGGGAGTATTTTTACTTTTCGCCTTATGGGTGCAGCTTAAACAAAGCCAATATCGCCCAGGTGCATATTGGAGTGTTGTGGTGCTTATCAGTATTTTTGGCACCTTAGTCACCGACATTCTTACAGACAAACTCGATGTGCCTCTACCGGTATCGACAGCGGTGTTTAGCGCATTATTAGCGGCAACATTTACATACTGGTTCAGTAAAGAACGCACCTTATCCATCCACTCCATTGTCACTCTTAAACGTGAGCTATTTTATTGGTTGGCCATTCTATTTACCTTCGCACTTGGTACTGCTGTGGGCGATTGGGTATCGGAAGATATGAATGTAGGTTATGGCATGTCGGCAATCGTATTTGGTGGGTTAATTACGCTGATAAGCCTAGTCTTTTATCGCTTCAAGACGAATGCCGTATTGTGCTTTTGGCTGGCTTATATATTAACTCGTCCACTCGGTGCATCTATCGGCGACTTACTGTCACAACCCATTCGTAAAGGCGGCCTAGGGTTTGGTACCACCAGCACCAGCATTGTGTTTTTAGTGATTATTATTGCACTTGTGGCATACCTAACCGTTCGCGCCAAACAGCAAAAAAGCCAATAATCTATCAACAAAAGTGAGCATCTATATGGACACACTACAAAAGCAAGCGCTGACTAAAGTGCCACAAGTCACCTTAATATTTTGGTTGGTAAAAATACTGGCCACCACCTTAGGCGAAACGGCAGGAGATGCTTTATCGATGTCGCTTAACCTCGGCTACTTAGTTAGCTCAGTTATTTTTATCGGTTTATTCGCGATAGCGGTAGCAATACAAATTCGCAGTAAACAGTATTCTTCGAGTATTTATTGGGCCACTATTATTGCTACAACGACGGCTGGCACAACCATGGCTGACTTTGCCGACCGCTCACTAGGCATAGGTTATACCGGCGGCACATTGCTACTAGTGAGCTTGTTGTGTATGTCATTTTCAATTTGGTACGTCAGTGCAGGTAGCCTGTCGAATCAGTCGATAAACAATACCAAAACCGAATGTTTTTATTGGGTGACGATTTTACTGTCACAAACCTTAGGTACAGCGCTAGGCGACTGGACAGTAGACAGTGCAGGCCTTGGTTATGATGTCAGTGCGTTAATCTTTGGTAGCCTGTTATTAGTGTTATTAGCTGCCTATCTTTGGAGCTCAATATCTCGCACTCTGTTGTTTTGGCTAAGCTTTATTTTAACCAGACCTTTAGGTGCCGTGGTGGGTGACTTTTTAGATAAACCCATTAGTCATGGTGGATTAGAATTTAGTCGCTTTAGTGCGTCGGCCGCATTACTCTTTGGTATGGTGTTGTGTTTAATGTTATTTAAGCAGCAAGCCGCGACAACACATCATTAATCAAGACTTTTCACTTTGTGTCATTGTGTCCGATTGAGGTGCTATGCGTATTTTATTAGTAGAAGACGATAAAATGATTGGCGATGCCATGCAAAGCACCTTAAAAGATGTCGCCTATGCGGTTGATTGGATATGCGATGGTGAAGCGGCACTGCACAGTTTACGTTGCCAGCAATACGATGTGGTGTTGCTCGACCTTGGCTTACCTAAACTGGATGGTTTACAAGTAATGCAATATATTCGAGCTCAGCATCCCGCACTGGCGGTGATCATTATTACCGCCAGAGACAACCTAGAAGACCGAGTCAAAGGGCTCGATTTAGGTGCCGATGATTATCTCGTTAAGCCCTTCGATATAACCGAACTACTGGCACGCATTCGTGCAGTAACAAGGCGCAATGCCAACCAACATACATCAGAATTAACCAATAATATTGTTTGGCTAAATCCAGCCACACATGAAGCCAAAACCCTCACTCAAGATAATATTTTACTGTCTAACCGCGAGTTCGCCCTACTGCAAACATTGCTTATTCGACCCGGTTCGATTCATTCAAAAAGTGATTTAGAAGAACGAATTTATGGCTGGGGTGAAGAGGTAGAAAGTAATGCTGTAGAGTTTTTAATTCATTGTTTGCGTAAAAAATTGGGTACAGAAACCATTAAAAATGTCAGAGGTGTAGGATGGATGGTGTCAAAAAACGCCCCAGTAATTCGTTAAAAACACGCTTATCTTATTGGATTTCAGCAGCCATTTTGTCTGTTGCGATAATAGCAGCCAGCTTTACCTTTAGCAGTGCCTTTGAAGAAGCCCATGAGCTCCAAGATGATGTATTGCAACAAATGGCCGTGCTGTTTGACCATTACTCGCTTACGCTAAACGACGGAACACTCACCCCGTTAAGCCAAGATCAGTTGGAGTTTCAGGTTTCAGTGCAGTTATTGGGTAGTAACTCAGCAAGCAATGCCTTAGCCCAAAATACCCTAGCCTTGCCGAACAATTTAACCGATGGATTTCATACGGTTAATTTAGCCACCCAATCTTGGCGAGTGTTTGTACGCACCTTGTCATCCACTCAACGTATCGCCATCGCCCAAGATACTGCTATTCGTGACGATATTGCGTTTGAAACCGCGCTGCACACTCTGATGCCATTGTTAGTATTAATTCCAATTTTACTGTTATTACTGGGGTATATTTTAGGCAAAATTCTTGGCCCGATTAGTATTTTAGCCCACGAAGTTGACCGTCAAACTGAGCACGACCTACAGCTAATTCCCACCACTCAATTACCGAGTGAAATAGTGCCCTTTGTTGAGGCAATTAATCGTTTACTCAGCAAAAATAGCCAGGTTATTGCTAGCCAAAAGCGCTTTATTGTCGATGCCGCTCATGAATTAAGATCGCCCATAACTGCGCTGTCGTTACAGGCACAACGTCTTCAGCAAACAGAGTTAACGGACGATGCGCGCCAGAAGCTTAATGCACTACAAGCCGGAATAGGTCGCAGTATTCATCTACTAGAACAACTATTGTCGATGGCGCGTCAACAAGACAACAGCGTCCAACAACCTCAAAAAATATCGTTAAAAATGGTGTTCGTTGAGGTGATTGAAGATCTATACCCACTGGCAGAAGCGAAAGAGATTGATTTGGGCTTTAGCCAAGATAACGACGCCGAACTCAATGCCAATCCCATTCGTTTAAAAACCTTAATTCACAACCTTATCGACAATGCGATTCGCTATACCCCAAATGGCGGTAAAATTGATTTAAGCATTACTAAAACAGAGCAATACATTGAGATGACCATCAAAGACACAGGTCCTGGTATCGCCACAGATGAAGCTCAAAAAGTGTTTGAACCCTTTTATCGAGTCTTGGGCAGTAACGAATATGGCTCAGGGTTGGGATTAGCGATTGTGGCGAGTATTGTGCAGCAAATGGATGCAAAAATTAGCTTAGCGCCAACCGATGCCGTCAATAACTGCGGGCTTTGCATTACAGTGCAGTTTGCTCTTTAACAGGATTGAGGTGCCGTTTAATCACGCCTGTTATACCGCATCAACTTATGCAGATGCGGCATAAACAAAGGTCAACTTAGCCTTGATCTCCCTCGCATAAATTACGCCCTGCGGCATAACAGCTTGGCTGACGTGGGCACACTGCTCCACGCGAGCAAATTAGCTGTGCATCTTTTTTAATCCCGCGCTCAATCCAGTTAATATTAAGGATTTTCGCCACACTGATAAGATCCTTTTGGATATGTTTGGGGATAATGATTGAGCCGCCGCCCGTTGAGCAAGCTTGTTTTAATTCATGTGCAATCGACTGCGCATCTTTGCCTTGCGCTTCAATCGCCGGATTTAAATCAATACCCGCACATAACACATGCGGATTACCTGCCGAGTCATCAACCTTAATCGATTCACAGCAATAAATACGCGGTTCATTACCGACATTTAAAATTGATATTTGCGCAGACGTGCCTGCTACTGGCTCGTTAATCATTCTAAACACAGCCCAGTGCTGACACGGGTCTTCTACCAGGCGCATGTTACCCCAAGGCAAAGGAATGCCATTACCACGATAAACCGCTTTTAGCTTACCCGGTGCGTAGGCATCAAAGTAATGCCAGTGCGGATAAGGCGACACTACCGTCATGCGGCGCATAGCAACAGACGCTGACACTTGCAGTTGTTTATGCACGCTAATCTCATAGCCATGTCGGTCAAGTAACTGCCGATACGGCACTTTAGGACACAGCAAAGCACCCGCAAAAAAGCTTGATTCAAAATCACGCCACGCATGCAAAATATCTTGTGCATTCAAGGTGTTTGACTGAGGGACCAACGCATCATCAAAGTCATCACGGCGACCAGACATCATCACACTTTTTAAGCCGTCTTTATTGTGCAACACACAATGACCTATGTGCACGGCCAAGTCATATCTTAATCTGCTGGGTCTATTTTTCAGAATATTACTGATATAAATGGTTCCCGGTGGCTCAAAAAATGAGGTAACCAACTGCTTAGAACTCAAGCCCATTTCGTTGATAACTTCTTTAGGAGCACGGTCGATCCATTTAATTTTTAAGCCCATGCCTTTGGCAATATCGATAATATCTTCGGTGGCAAGCGGCATACGTTTTAAGCCGACTTCTTCGGCGGCACGCTCTAAATCAGGAAAATGGTTTTGATGATGCTCTTGGTGCGCGCGGATCAGTAAATGAGCAAATTGGCGGCCACTGGTGCCAGTTTGCGACAACATTTCAGGAATGGCAATTTGCAAAATGTCATTGGAGAACAAAAAACTCGGCTCTAGCGGCATACCACTAATGCCGCCTTTATTGCCTTTTTCAGGCGTAATCGCTTCATCTTCTGGCACATCATCAAGAAACCATTCCACTTCTTTTTGAAAAACCACTGCAATTACCGCCAACATATCAGCGCTTGGAACACGTTTTCCGCGCTCGATCATTGACAAGTATGACACTGACGGCGAGTTACCTGAGTCAACACGCATACAACGAGCAGACAAGTCTTCCATGGTTAAGTTATTGCGTTTACGCAAGTTTCTTATCTTTGTGCCCAAAAAATGGGTCTTTCGCATTAAGCTTTTATCATTTCTCATTTTGTATAATTCACACTGTAAAATTTTTATTGTGAAATTGTTTGTAAAAATAGCATAGACTAAAAATCAAGCTGCGAACAAGGCTTAATGATAAACAATACTGAAAAAGGTTTTGTGACCTACAACAATACGAAGAGGAATAAGGCGATGAATATGTCTACTCAAGCAAGCGCAACAGCCACCCAAAACCTTAACCGCTTCATTGGTGAGCAATTTGTGGCAACGACGAATCAACAGGATCGCACCACAAACGCCAAAGACTTTTTGGATGCACAATTTCCATTAACTGAAGGCTCGCACCAAGATGTCAGCAGCTATGTAGTTTACTACACTCACTTATTGGCATTTTTAAAAGACGGCTCTCAGTGTGGTTTACAAAATCCATGTCAATTTGTGGCATTGACGGGTCACAAAAGTGAACCAACATCTGTTGTATTAAAGAATAATGATACCCATGTTGAGATTTGTTTCGACCGCCAAGGACAAATGGGCACCACAGACCAGGCTAATATTGAAGACATTCAAGTTGCGATTCCAATTAAGAATTTGCCGACGCCATACAAGCAATGGATTAGCTTAATCCACACAGGCTGTCAGCCAACTGAAGGCAACTGTAAAGTGTTTACCGCTAAAGATGGTAGCGACTACGCGTTACATCAGCGTTAATGGCTTATCGCGATTACACTGCGAACGTTTAGCAAAAAAGGCTTGTCCCATTAATAATGCGACAAGCCTTTTTGTTACTTAACCATTTTGCTGCGTAGTATCCAATAATGTCGACACGCGTTTATGCCGCCATACTGAGATACTGAGATTATGGCCAAAAGAAGCGTGATGTTTGCGAGATCTCATTAGCAGGTTCCGTTGGCGTTGGATTTTCCAAACTTTGAATTTGGGTCACCTTAAATTGCACTGTTTGTTGGGTGCTATCACTCGTGCGGTTACTCAGGCGGCCACTGAGGGTCAACGGATAATCCAGTTGTTCTGCAGGTTTTATCGCAATCAAGCTGTCGGTGACTATTTGCAATGTTTGCTTTTGGGGATCGTCATTGCTGATACTGATTTGATAAAAAGCCATTTGTTGAGTTTTATTGCGAATTTTAAGTTGATAACTGTTTTCAACTTTATCGATACCCACTTGACGATACAAGGTTTGGCGGTCGCGGATTACATTGAGCTGTATATGACTTAAGTGACTTAAATCGCTAATAATCAACACAATCATGATCAGTAATGCACTGGCGTAACCAAGCGATTTTAGCGACAACAAGCTGGCTTTTGGTTGTCCTTTTAAGGCATTTTCGCTGGTAAAGCTGATTAAATTGGGTGCATAGCCAAACTTTTCCATGGTTTGATTACATGCATCAACACAGGCACCGCAGTTAATACATTCGTATTGCAAGCCATTACGAATATCAATCCCAGTGGGGCAAACGTCAACACACAAATTACAATCTACACAGTCACCTAGTTCCGTTTTTTGTGAGCGCTTACGTGGCCCACGAGATTCCCCTCTATCAGCATCATAGCTCACGGTTTTAGTATTGGCGTCAAACATCACCGCTTGAAAACGCGAGTAAGGACAGCAATGCAAACACATCATTTCACGCATCCAGCCGGCATTTAAATAAGTGCATATGGCAAAAAACCACACCCAGGTGCCAGTCCAAAAACCACTACTCATGCTAAAAATATCAACATATAACTCGCGTGCAGGCATAAAATAACCAATAAACCCGCAGCCAGTTAGCAAGGCAAACACCATCCACACCGCATGCTTCGTCACTCGTTTACGCACTTTACTCAGTGACCATGGCGCTTTGTCTAATGCCGCTCGATGATGATGATTGCCCTCTACCTTGGCTTCAACCCACATATATATAAAGGTCCATGCGGTTTGCGGACACAAAAAGCCACACCAAACTCGGCCCCAATAAACGGTGACAAAAAATAATGCAAAAGCAGCGGCCATAAAAAACCACGCTAAAACGGTAAAATCTTGTGGCCACAGGGTGATATTGAAGAAAAAGAATTGCTGTTCGGTGACATCAAACAGAATGGCTTGTCGGCCTTGATAATTGATAAATGGGATCATGAAAAAAATCGCAATCAGTAACGTATTACTGTGCTGACGCAGCCGTTGAAATACACCCTTCTGTTCTCGAACCTGAATTTTTGTCGACGGCGTAGCAATTTGCACCACTGGAATCCGTTGTGAAACGGCAGCTTTATCAACTGGCACAGTCGCTGCCGGAGTTTGAGATGATGATTTGGGCATAAATGTATTCCTATAACACAATATTGCCCTGTTATAGCAAAGACTAAGCCAACTTAGATATAGTTGTAATCATATGATTTAAAACGATTAAAACAAAATACTTATACAATAATGTCACGATATATCACTTTTTACACGATATATCGCGATCTAATAAAACCAATCATAAAAATTAGCGTGTAATGGCTAACTTTTTCATTCGAGATCGTAAGGTACTCGCCGGCATATCTAGCATTGCAGCAGCACCAAACGGGCCAGAAATACGCCAGTGGCTAGCATTTAATACCGCAATAATATGTGCGGCTTCGGCTTGTGCCATGGTTAACGTGCGGGTAGCTAACGGTGTGGCAACCGCTACAGGTAAAGTATTAAACAGTAAATGGCCACTTTGCGATAAAATCATTTCTCGCTCGATTAGGTTTTGCAACTCACGTACGTTACCAGGCCAAGCATATTGCTGTAAGTTCTTCAGTCCTTTAGCACTCACCTTAGTGATTTTTTTACCGAGTTTTTTGCTCAGTGATGCGACTAAATCACTGACTAATTGCGGAATATCTTCGCGGCGCTCTCGTAACGGCGGCACGGTAATTGGAAATACGTTCAAGCGGTAATATAAGTCCATGCGAAACAAGCCTTGCTCTACTCGCGCGGTTAAATCGTGATGGGTGGCGGCCACTAAGCGAATATTGACCTTAATGGTTTCACTACTGCCAACGCGCTCGAAACTTTGCTCTTGAATCACCCGTAACAATTTAGATTGTGCCGATAAGCTCAACTCGGCAATTTCATCTAAAAATAAGGTGCCATTATTGGCCAATTCAAATCTGCCTTTGCGACGCGCTGTAGCACCAGTAAATGCGCCTTTTTCATGACCAAACAGTTCACTTTCCAGCAATGCGGTCGAAAATGCGGCGCAGTTAACACTCACCATCGGCTGGTCTTTACGATGACTTAGCCTGTGTAAGTTACGCGCAACTAACTCTTTGCCGGTGCCGTTTTCACCGCAAATGAGTACGGTACTGTCGGTATTAGCGACCAAGTGGATCTGTTGCATGAGTTGATTGATAGGTTGGCTGTTACCCGATATTCCTGACGCGCCTTGCTGACCTTGTAGCTCAGTGAGTAAGTATTGATTTTCTGATGCTAACCGTTCTGACAAAGCCTGCACTTGCGCTAATGCTTGTCTCAATGATTGCTCGGTATGTTTTTGCATGCTTACATCACGAAATATCGCGATAACACCGACAAGTTGTTGCTGATCATATACTGGGGTTGAGCTGTAATACACCGGAAAGCTGCTGCCATCTTTACGCCAAAATACATCTTCGTTCACTTGCCGAGGAATAGCATCTTGTAAGGTGCGATAAATGGGGCAGTCATGTTGAGGATAATGACTACCATCTGCATGACTATGATGATGGCAGTCGTGAATATTTCGGCCAATTAATTCGGCACTTTTCCAGCCTGTCATTTGCTCTGCTGCGGGGTTAATGAACACCGCATTACCGGCTAAATCAAAACCATACACGCCCTCTGTCATGGCATTAAGCAACAGAGTATTTTTAGGCAAAAAATGATCGGAGCCAATATATTCAGGGGTTGTAGAGTCAGTCATAGTCAATCTTAAGGTTACTAGAGCTTAGACCCATTATAACCATTACAAAACACAAGTCGCGAAATATCGCGACTTCGATTACCCATAACCATAATGACTTGTTATCGTGATTCCCATGAATCATCAAAATAATAAGCTGATTTAAGCCTTTTTTACGTTAACGTCGAATTTTAATGTCGCCAGCTCACAAACCTAGTAGCCTCAGTTGTCTATATTAGCGAGTGGTATTCTGCGACTTTTGCGTTTGTGTCATGTCGACCATCATCTGGCTAGCGATTGAAAAAATACAGTAGCCTAAAAAATAATAGAAACCGATTTCAAACTGAGATTGAGTCTTAAGCATGTCGCCCATTCCAGCTGACGCATTACCTGCCATGTAAGTCACAATAATTGCGACCACAAAAACATCGGCCATAGACCATTTGCCGATACCACTGATCATTTTGCTCAATCTTTGCTTAATTAAGGGCGGCACTGGCAGTAGTAATATGAGCATGGTGATTAACTTAACGGCAGGGATCACAATACTGAATAACCCGACCAACATGGCAACGACGAAATGATGTGATTGGTATAGTGCTGAAATGGTATCAATGATACTGCGGCTATTACGAAAAACCTCCACTTCGCCTTCTAGCGTATCTAGCCCTAACATACTGGCGGCAATATCCAATATTCCACGGGTATTAGCACGAGAGTCTTCCGTTAAATCTTGGATTAACATATCCTTACCCGTATCCACTAACTGCGACTTTTCAATGGTGCCTGTTATCGTTAACATCGGTTCTGTCACCCCGGGAATAAGCAGGATTAACGATATCAGTACTAAACTGATGGATACATACATTTTCATGAACACCTCGTTTGCTGATGTATACCGAAACAAATAGTCGCATTAAGCTGTGATGATGCTGTATTTTGATTCTTGTAGGTTATGATGCCATATTACGTAGACCATTAACCACTACGCGGCACTCTTGCTACACTCTTAATAATGAGGCCAATACATGCCAATAAATCCATTTACGACATGTTTGTTGTGTTTAACGTATTTTTTTTCAGCGGCAGTTACAGCGGCTACTTTGACGATTAATGTTACCGATGCGCAAGGCGTGATGCTAAGCGATAGCGTGGTAGAGTTAATTTCTATGTCACCATCTAATACAACGCCATCGACCTTGGCACATTACCAAATGCGCCAACAAAATCGAGTATTCTCACCTTTTGTATTGGCTGTGCCACAAGGTGCCAAGGTTGATTTTCCTAATTTAGATCGCACTAGGCACCATGTTTATTCTTTTTCTGAAGCTAAACAATTTGAGTTAAAATTGTATGTAGGCACAACTGAAGACCCGATTACATTTGATAAACCAGGTTTAGTTGCCATAGGCTGCAATATTCATGATTACATGCAGGCCTTTATTTATGTGGCCAGCAGCCCTTACTTTTCGGTGAGTGATGCACAAGGTAAAATCCAATTAACAGATTTACCTGCAGGCGAATACCAAGTCAACATTTGGCATCCTTGGCAGATTACAGCAACACCATCATCTTTGGTCATAGTAAACAATGACCATAATCAACTAACGCTGAGTATTGATGTTGAACACCAAGAAAAACCATCGTCACCACCTAGCGGCTTTGGTAGTTACCTTCAAGCAAGCGATACCACGGGATAACATGCCAACTAGTTTTCGCAACCGACTGATAATAGCTTTCCTATTAATATTAACCTTAATGCAGTTAACTACTGCGTTGTTTGTATTAAGCGCAACTCAGCGAGATTTTCGCCAACAACAAACTCAGAATCTTAATATTGGCTCCAATATTTTTGTCGAAATGTTGTCGAATCGAAGCGATCAGCTAAACCAAAGTTTGTCGTTACTCAGTGCTGACTTTGGTTTTAAACGCGCTGTTGCCACTGGCGAGCAAGATACAATATCGTCAGTGTTAGCCAACCATGGCAGGCGCATTAATGCTGACGCTGCTATTTTATTATCTCCACAGGGGAAATTACTTTCTTCAAGCTTACAAGGTCTCACTGCTGCCAATATTGATGAGTTATTTACATTAACCAAAAACCGCTCAACCACATTTGAAATTTTTAATTATGACCACAGTAGTTACCAATTTGTGTTGCAACCCGTCAAAGCGCCAACATTAATAGCCTGGGTCGGCATGGGCTTCACTATGGACAAGAATGTCGCAAACCAAGCCAAAACCATTACCGGAATTGATATCAGTTTTATCAACCAGTCCGCTGGCAGAATTGAAATTGTCTCAACCCTAGCCCAAGCTCAACAACAAGATGTTTTAGCGCGTATTAACCTACTCGCAAAAACAGTGGATAAGGTCAGTGATGACATACCATCAAACTACTTATCGACCACCATTGCGTTAAATAAAAATAGTGGCCATCAGTGGGCGGTACTGCATCAGTCAAATGTTAAGTGGCAGCAAAATTTCGATGCCCTGCGCAATAACATGTTAATTATATTCGCGATAACGTGTTTACTGGCGTTTATGATTGCCGCTTGGTTTTCTGACGGCTTAACGAAACCCATTTATGCATTAGTTAATTTTGCTCGCAAAGTCGGCCAAGGTGAAAACCCTCCGCCGATTAAAGGTGCACCCGCTGAGTTACAAGTATTAGCCAACACCTTATCGATAATGCGTGAAAATATTGAATCGCGCGAAAACGATTTAGTTTATCAATCACAACACGATAACCTCACGGGTTTATATAATCGCTTGGCCGCTAAACAACAACTCAGCCTGCTGCTGAGTAAAATGCATGGCAGTTTAGTGATGATAGACATTAAAAACTTTCGCCATTTAAATAACATCATTGGATTTGCCAATGCCGACGATTTATTGGTGTTGTTTTCCAGCCGTTTAGAAAGCTTATCCCCAACGGCCCAACTAATATCGCGCTTAGATGGCGACTCGTTTTTGTTGCTATTCCAACCGAGTATTCCGCTTGAAAAGCTTGATAACTATCTACGACAATTAACCAATCCATTTTCTATTCAGGGCTCAAAAATAAGTGTCAATGTGCGGGTAGGGATTGTTGATTTATCCAGTGACTATGAC
The DNA here is from genome assembly GCF_040310165.1 of Shewanella sp. AC91-MNA-CIBAN-0169. Classification (NCBI taxonomy): domain Bacteria; kingdom Pseudomonadati; phylum Pseudomonadota; class Gammaproteobacteria; order Alteromonadales; family Shewanellaceae; genus Shewanella; species Shewanella sp. AC91-MNA-CIBAN-0169. The sequence goes on along the minus strand of NZ_JBEOPM010000004.1, from coordinate 130,441 downwards.
TGTAATGATATTGATACTTTAATTCGCCATGCTGAAATTGCATTAAATCAAGCCCGAGTGGAATCCCTAGGCATAGCCACTTATCAACAAGGTGAAGATGAACGCTATTTACGTGAATTAATGATTATCCGTGATTTACCGATTGCCTTAGCACAAGGGCAGTTGCATTTGGTGTTTCAACCTAAAGTGAATATTCAGAGCAATCATTGCCATGGCGCAGAAACCCTGATCCGCTGGCAGCATCCTGAACTGGGGTTTATCCCGCCGGATGAGTTCATTCGTTTAGCGGAAAACTCAGGTAATATCTCGATGATCAGCGACTGGGTATTAAATACCACCATTAAGCAGCTAGCCAAATGGCAGCAACAAGGTATTTCGCTGACGGTGGCGATTAATTTATCTGCCCATGATCTCACTAATCCTCAGCTGCCGTTAGACATTGAACAGTTACTGATTAGCAATAATTTACCGATTAACGCTCTGTCGATAGAGGTGACCGAAGGTGCTGTGATGAAAGATGCACAAACGGTGATTGCTGTTTTACAGCAGTTTAGAAATATCGGCTTAGCCATTGCCATCGACGACTTTGGTACCGGGCACTCTTCATTAGCTTACTTAAAGTTACTGCCCGTTAATGAAGTGAAGATTGATCGCAGTTTTATTAAAGATATTCATACCGATGCAACTGATTTAATGATTGTCGATAGCAGCATTCGATTAATTAAAGGGCTCAATTTATCTGTCGTGGCTGAAGGCGTTGAATCTGAAGAAGGCATCAATATTTTGCGCGAACTCAATTGCGATATAATTCAAGGTTATGTGTATTCAAAACCGCTAAAAGCTGATGATTTTATTGTGTGGTTCCAACAGTTTAATCAATCTAACAATCAGCCCCCCAGTTAAGGATACGCTACGTTAATGTATCAACTAATGTGCATTCTATTATCGGTGCTATTAAGCCTCATCAGTGCTTCTGCTCACGCTGAGACAAGTAAAGTAATCGCTACTGGTGGCGCCACAACTATTGAGGGTAGTGCCGGTGGAGGAATAGTGTCTTGGGCAGTCATTAATGGCTATGCAAGCTCAGACCAATGGTCTTTCACAGCAATGAATACTGCAGTCTATGTTGACGATTTTACATTACATTCTATTGGCGCATCCTTAAGCATTGATAACCGCTTTGAACTCAGTATTGCTAAGCAAACTTTTGATCTAGACACCCTAGGCGGCAAACTGGGCCAAGATATTGTTGGGGTAAAATACAAACTAGCCGGTGAAGTGCTATACACCGCCATGCCACAAATTAGCTTAGGGCTACAATATAAACGGGTGGACGATTTTGCGTTACCACAAGCCGTTGGGGCAAGGAATGACTGGGGAGTTGATATCTATTTGGCTGCCAGTAAAGTCTATTTTGATGCCATTGCTGGCCGTAATCTGGTGACTAACTTAACCCTCAGAGCAACCAAAGCTAACCAAACTGGTTTGCTTGGTTTTGGTACTGCGACAAACAACGATTACCAACTGCAAGCTGAAGCCTCTATTGCGGTGTTATTAACCGATAATATTGCACTGGGTTATGAATACAAACAAAAGCCTGATCAACTTGGTTTTGCAGAAGAAAATGATTGGCAGGATATTTTTATGGCTTGGTTTGTTAATAAACACCTTTCTGTTGTAGGCGCTTATGTTGATTTAGGCAGCATTGCCGGATTTGAGCAACAGCAAGGGTGGTATTTATCTGTAGAGGGAACGCTGTAATGGTTAATATTGTTAAACATCATATAGTCGTTTTTGGCGCGTTGTTATTCCTGTCTGTTGCCTGTGCAAGCCAACCCACAACTCTATATCAGCAACTGGGAGGAGATAAAGGCGTCAGTATGATTACCGATGACTTTCTAGCCCATTTATCCCAAGACAAACGTATTCTGCATCATTTTGAACAAACTGATATTCAGATTTTTCGCCAACGGCTTATTGAGCATTTATGTGTAATCAGTGGCGGAGAATGCGTGTACCAAGGTGCATCCATGTTTGATGCACATATTGGATTACACATTAGCCAAGCTGACTTTGATGCCGTTGTGGGTCATTTAATCGAAGCACTTAAACAACAGCATATCCCACTAGCAACCCGCAATGCATTACTGGCTAAATTAGCACCACTGTATCAAGATATTATCGAACATTAGCTGAGCAACCGTTTATGATGATAACCGATTAGTAAAACTGGCTGGGATCTACATCAAGCATACTTGGTGATACACCACGTTCAATATGCAATTCCGATTTCAGTAAGTCAACCATAGTCACTTCAGTGTAGCGCTTATGTTTAATCGAATAAAAACACTTAACAATAGGATGCAACGCATCACGCCCTTTAGAGTCCCATACTATTCCGACTCGTTCATCCGATAGCTGCACCAATGAACCGACAGGATATATTCCCACACAGCGAATGAACTCATAAACAAGCTTTTGATCAAGATGAAATGGGGTCAAGCTTATCAAAATTTTAAACGCTGCCGCCGGGCTCATGGCTTCTTTGTAGCAACGCGAAGCAGTTAATGCATCAAAAATATCAACAATACAGCTCATACGCCCATGTTGAGGAATTTGTTCATCTTTTAAACCATTAGGGTAACCACGGCCATCGAGTTTTTCATGATGCATTAAGCACACATCTTTACTCACTTGCGATAAGCCTTTTGTTTCATTCATGATTTCAATTGCATAAAACTGATGCAATTTCATGTGCTCAAATTCTTCTGGGGTTAGCTTACCTGGTTTGTGCAAAATTTCGTTATCGACCTGGATTTTGCCAATATCATGCAAAATCCCCCCCACAGCCATCTGCTTTAGCAGTTCACGATCAAGCTTAAGATGTTTACCAAAAGTCACCAATAAAAAGGCAACATTAATAGAATGTTCAAGCAAATAAGCATCTTTGGTACGCAGTGCAGAAATACACTTAAATGCATCCGCATCGTCCATAACAGACTCAATCATTTTGTCGGCGACATCTTCAAATTGACTGACTTCAATGGCTTTACCGCTGAAGGTTTCCGACATCACTTTTTGAATTAAGCCTTTTGCTTCAGCAAGTAGCTTTTTTGCCTGTACTTGTTGACCATCTCGAGTGACAGTCGCTTTACGTACCAATAAACTGCTAGCAGAGCTCGATTTACCTGCTGTTTTTAGCCCGCAAGTATCTGAAGATCGATCAACATCAACCCACACAAGCAGAATGTTATTTTTTTTCAGCTTTAAAATTGCATCACGATGTTTGATTTGTCCGGGATTACGAATAGCCACCTTACTTTGCTGATGATCTATTGCCGTCACAAACATGCCTAAAGCAAGTTTATCGATGGGGATTTTAATGACATTGCTTGATTCCACAGAATCATTCATTGTAACAATTACTCCGAAAGAGAACTTTAATAACGGGATCTAGCTCACATAATACTAGCTATATTTTGAACTACTTTAGCTCGTTCGCCTACTTCTTTTAGGGAAATATTACCGTATGGTCACATTCCGATTCACGATCTTTGTAAAAAACCTCAACGAGAAACAATCAAGCTGTTGTTGATGATATTGAGCAACTTGCTGCCGCACCATTTACAGTACAAAGATGCTGGTAAAGAGTACGCTATATTAGCAATTCAGATCACACGCTTTCATCTTGCCAATTGACACAATTTAATAGGTTTATTAACGTTAACTCTTATGTTGTTATACGAGAGGTATAGATTGGCTGGTCACTTTTTTTCATCACAATTTAGCGAGTTAATTACTAAGCTCGAACAACTTCGCAATGTGCCGATCTGTGACCCTATCGTGCAGTTATCTGTAGAGACTGCTGCGCTGCCATTAATATCTTGGTTAAGCGCTCAAACCATATACCCAAAAATCTATTGGCACGGCCGCGATAGAAACGAAGATGTCGCCGCCATAGGCTCATGCAAAACGTTTTATTTTGCCGACCAAGTTGACGACAATGCCCTAGCGCAAATTTATCAACAGCAACGCAATAAAACCAATCATCAAGATATTCGTTATTATGGCGGTTTAGCGTTTGATCGCACTGTAGAATGTTGGCCTGAGTTTGGTCGTGCGCACTTTATATTACCCAGAATTGAATTACGCCGTAGCGGTAATCACGTTAGAGTATTAGTGAATCTTAATTTTGAAAATGGTGAGCCTGAAGACGAAATACAATCTGCCCTAAATGCTATCGCAATGGTGCAAAAGCCACGTCCTTTGTCGCCGCCAAATAAACTCACATTAATGGGTCGGAGTGATTTACCTAATTTTTCACGTTGGAAAGAGTTAGTTGAACAAGTCACTCAAGCAAATTTTATCAACTCAACACCTAAAGTCGTATTATCACGCCACAGCCAAATAGATGTAGATGACAATATTGACCCGTGGACAGTACTAGCATGTTGGCAAGGCCGTAATCCGAATAGTTTTCAATTTGGATTCCAATTTAGCCCTGAACGCGCATTTATTTCTTGCTCACCAGAACGATTATATTTACGTCGCCAACAGGAACTGTTTACCGAAGCATTAGCAGGAACAACTGTCCGAGGGCTCAATCCAGAAGAAGATAATGTACTGGCACAGGCATTATTAGATGACATTAAAAATAGCCATGAAAATCAGTTAGTCAGAAAACATATTGTCGATGTGCTCACACCGTTAAGCCAATATGTAGGTGCTGATGAGCAACCTAAAATTTTCAAGCTTAATCATATTCAACATTTGCACCGCGCTATTCGAGCGCAGTTAAAGCCGGGCGTTAGTGATTTTGAATTATTACGCGCACTGCACCCCACTCCCGCAGTGGGTGGATTACCGCGCGAGGCTGCACTGAACTTTATTCGCCAGCGTGAAGGTTACGCTAGAGGTTGGTATGCTGGAGCTTGTGGTTATTTAAATCACCATGAATCAGAGTTTTCAGTCGCAATTAGAAGTGCACTGATAGAGCCGAGAAGAATCAATTTATTTGCTGGCGCAGGCATTGTTGCAGGCTCAGATCCTGAAGCTGAATGGCAAGAACTGGAAAATAAGTTAGCCACAGTTCTGTCTATTTTAATCGACTTTTAATCTTCCTCAGCGAACTAAAACCAATAGCGTTATCCTCGACGAAATCTTTCGCTTGTGCAAAGCACATGCTATTATCTCGCCCCCGCGTTTGCCAACACCTTGGTATTGCCTTCAATATGGCCTAACTAATGGATGTGTGTAACGTAAACTCGGCCAATAAACTAAAATAATAATAATCTCTATAACAGACATTAGCTTATCTGTTTAACGGCGGCTAAATAGCCTCGTTAACACCAGTAAATACTGTTAACCAAACTAATAGCGGGTTCCCTCACCCCGCGCTAACCCAATTAAAAAGGCCACAATATGTTGACGTTAACCCAGGCGAAATATCGCCGAGCACTGATGCTATTAGTCAGTTTTCATATCTTAATTATTTGCGCAAGCAACTACCTTGTCCAACTGCCATTTCAGCTGTTTAGCTACCACACCACTTGGGGTGCTTTTAGCTTTCCATTTGTTTACTTAGCAACCGATTTAACCGTGAGAGTGTTTGGTCAGCAAGCCGCTAGAGGCATTATCCTCAAAGCCATGATACCGGCACTTGTAGTGTCGTATTTAGTCGGCGTATTGTTTCATCAAGGTCAATTACAAGCTTTTAGCGCCTTAGCTGAGTGGAATAGTTTTGTATTTCGCATCGCCTTTGCCAGCTTTGTGGCTTACTTAATTGGTCAGCTCATGGATATCACTGTATTTGCAAAATTACGTCAGGCCAAAGCTTGGTGGGTCGCACCTGCTGCATCAACATTAATTGGTAACTTAGTTGATACCTTAGTGTTTTTCAGTGTAGCGTTTTATGCCTCAAACGATGCGTTTATGGCAACACACTGGCCAGAAATAGCCACGGTGGATTACGCCTTTAAGCTGATAGTGAGCCTAGGTTTGTTTTTGCCCGCTTATGGTGTGTTACTAAAAGTGCTGCAAGACAAGATTCTACTTAATGACAGCAACGATAATGACAACGTTGTTATCCAAGTAAGTAAGTGAGCATCATAGTATTTGCGTAAACGTTTAATCTAGATAATAGGTTTAATCTAGATAATAGGTTTATTTAAATGATTGCTTGATTTACATAAGCAGTTAATCAATGTCGCTTACAATGTTTTCGACAGCTGGGATGACGACATTCCGTTCTAATTCTCACCTGAGGCTATATAACTAAATAGTGTAGATTAAAGCGGATTTACACAGAACTTCACTCTATATCTCTGCGCAGTAGCTCTAGTAAGGCTAATAGTATATTCCGACAGCACAAACCCATTTGCCATTACGCTAAACAACGCTGAAATCCACATAAAAATAGTTTCATTTAATAAACCCATCTAAATATAATGGCAAAAGGCTAATAGAGAAAATATTTTCCTTATTAATCAATGACTAACCTAATAATTTTAAGAAGTTATATATAAAAATGAAATTTATGACGATAAACACTTGCAAATACAAATGAGAATGATTATTATTAACTTGCGTTCCAAAGCTCGGTTTGCTAAATAGAGACTTCATCACCTTTAATTAGTCTGCAGAGTTCGCAAGCACGACATTGCTCACACACTCTTTGTGGCCGGGTTAATCACCCGGCTTTTTTTTGCCTGTTTTTTGTCTATTTCTTGCCTATTTAGTAAAGTATTTTACTGTGTACTGTCACCAAAATGTAGGCCTTCATAAGGCCCAAGCTGCTGATCATCTTTGGCTTTATGGTAAAGCCCAATGGTAAATATCGTGCCAGTGCCTACCGTCGAATTCACTTCGATCATCCCGCCAAGTCGTTTAATAATCCCATAACTCAGAGATAACCCTAAACCAGTACCATCTTTACGGGTGGTATAAAATGGATCAAAGATACGACTCAAATCTTGTTTCGAAATCCCCATCCCTTCATCTTCAACTTCAATTTTTACCCCAATAGCGATTCCGTCTTCTAGCCAGTCGTAGGTTCGTAGCCAAATCCGTCCTTTATTCTCAATCGCATGGGCAGCATTAACCATTAAGTTAATCAGCACTTGTAATAGCTGAGGTCGATTGACTTCTACTGAACCTGTAGCCGTAAACTCCTTGATCAACTTCACTTCTTGTTGCTCAATAGAGTGACGCGCTAATAACAGCATCTCTTCAACAATTGGCGTCACAGGTTGTAATGTTATCGGCGCATTAAACTCACCAGGACGGCTATATTGCAGCAGGCTACGGATGATAGTCGTTATCCTACCGACTTGTTGAATAACCAATTCAATTTCTTCTTCGACTATCGCAGCATTGTCACCCAGCTCATATTTTAATAGCTCCATGTTCCCCAAGATAACGGCAGTAGGATTATTAATTTCGTGGGCAATACCGGCAATCAGTTCGCCCAGTGCGGTCAGTTTTTCGTTAGTCACTAATTGCTGTCTGGTGGCATGCAACAACGCAACATTGCGTTCGAGCTCTTCTGTTTTATCTTGCAAGCTGCGGGTACGTTGTTCTACTTTTATTTCCAACTGCTCTGCTGCCGCTTGAATTTGAGTATTACGTCGCTGCAACTGATCTAACATTCGGTCAAATTGCTCGGCCAAATGCGCCAACTCGTTATCACCGTTGATGTCTAATTTACCAATTCTGACATTTCGACCAGACTGTACTGCGGTAACAACTTGGTGAATATATTCAATAGGTTGAAGTAAACTATTAGCAGCGCGATAAACTAAAAACCCTGAAATCAATAACACGAAAACTAAAATAGTGCCGAGCTCGATAATATTGAGTAAATAATTATGTAAAAAAGGCGACTCAGAGAAGCCCGCATACACCATCCCAACCCTTTTGCCACGAACATCGAGTAAAGGTAGATAACCCGAGATATACCAATCATTAAGTACAAAGGCACGATTTATCCACGTTTGACCTTCTATCAGTACTTGCTGATAAACCTCATCAGACACTAAGGTCCCCATGGCTCTATTGGATTTATTGCTGTCTTTTGGAAACAACTCCATAGGCACGTTGGTGCTAATGCGAATATTATCCAAAAAAAGGGTTACGGTACCGATTGAACGTTCAGGCAAAGTGCCTTTGCCGTATACTAAGTCACGAATACTATCGACTATGTCGGTATTGTGGTTAAACAACATCCCACCATCTAAATACCAAAATACATTTCCCGACTGATCGGCTATTGGCAGTAGCGTTCGACTTAATAAACCTCGGGTTTCCATGGTTTGTTTAGGGTTTTTAGCATGTAATGTCGGGATCAATGTAATTTGAGCTTGTTTTGCTAAACCTGAGTTAATTCTTTCGAGACGTTTGGCTGGCAATACCATTAAACCCGAAAAAACCTTCTGTTTGGTTTGATGTAACATCAAACGTAAATCAGGATCTCCAGCGGCATCGGCAACACTAATTAAACGTAAAAAGTCTAACCCTAACTCTTTTTTCTGTTGTGCCAAAAGAATATTTAATGCACTTATCGCACTTGGATTAGGTTGTTGCTCACTGTGTTTTATTAGCCTAAATGCATGTTGAAAATCCCATGATTCACTGATCGAGTCGAGCTTGTCTTGCTGGCGTTCCTGCACTTGCACCAAGGTACTATTAGCGACAACCAAGTCAGCCTTTACCTTCATAAACAATTGCTTACCTGTGTATATGACATTCCAGTAAATGGTAATAAATACTAAGCTAATTAAGGTTAATAAGATGGGTAATGATGTCAAAAACAAAATCCGATAACGCACTTTGGCTTGCATTTGCAGCCAACTAATACCGAAAACTCGCGTAAAAATACCAGTAGAATGCACCACTATTATTCTTCCTCAAGGCCTTGTTTTTCATGGGTTAGCCAATCTTTATATTTTCTATCTAATGTTTTTCGTGACACTCCTAAATCTCGCGCTGCAGCAGATTTATTACCACTATGACTATCGACCACTTTGGTCACATGTTGTTTTTCAACTTCTTTTAATGGCCAATTTAACGGGTAGCCCATCGCATCATTCACCATAACTGACACTGGTTTTTTCCAATATTCCGCAGGCGGTTTGCCTAATAAGATGCAACGTTCAATCATATTACGCAGTTCACGAATGTTACCGGGCCAATCATGCTGTTGCAGTACTTGTAGGTCTTCGTGACTCCAAATAACATCTTTAATACCCAGCTCTTGTGACAACTGCAAGGTAAAGTAATGAGTCAGCTCAACAACATCTTCTGGCCGAGAGCGCAAAGATGGAATAACAATGTTCAATACATTCAAACGATAAAATAAATCACGTCTGAAACGACCCGCTTCAACTTCATCAATTAATAAACGATTAGTGGCCGCGACAACGCGCACATTAATATCGATTTCTTTTTCACTTCCTACAGGACGAATAGCACGTTGCTCAAGCACTCTGAGTAAAGCGGTTTGCATGTTCATCGGCATTTCGCCAATTTCGTCCAAAAATATCGTGCCACCAGAGGCATAACTAAATAACCCTTCACGATTACCTTTAGCCCCGGTAAATGCGCCCGCTGTATGGCCAAATAGTTCACTGGCTAACAATTCAGGGGCGATGGCACCACAGTTTACTGGGACAAATGCACCACTTCGGCCACTCTGTAAATGTAATTGTCTGGCCACCAGCTCTTTACCTGTGCCTGATTCGCCCTCAATTAATACAACTGCGTTAGTCGGTGCGATGCGTTCAATGACCTCTTTCACATCACGGATAGCTTCACTGTTGCCGATAATGGTGGATGACTGTCCGTGCGATAGTTCTCGCCTTAGCATAAAATTTTCACGCTTTAGCAATCGTTTCTCGATACAGCGGTCAACGGCGGTAATCATTTGTTCTAAGTGAAACGGTTTCATAATGAAATCAGAGGCGCCAGCACGTAATGCTTTGATTGCCACATCCATATCAGCATAACCGGTCATAAAAATGATATCTGATTGACGATCTGGATCATCTAGCGCTTCATGCCACTCGATACCTGAACGATCGGGCAATCGAATATCAACAATCAATAAATCGAAATGGCCGTGACTGCGTAACTCTTCAGCTTGGGCAATTGTGGAGGCGGTTTCTACCAAGGCAAACTTCTTTGCCAAGGCTTTCATCAAAAAACTACGCATGCCAGGCTCATCATCAACGATAAGAACCGACATAGTGGTCTTGCTTACTGGGGAAATATGTTCATTTGGACTCATAAATGGACTCTTATTTGGACATTTTGTCGCGCTTTTCACCACTGTATCATCGAATTCACATCACTTGGTCACTATGAACCACAGAAAAGTGATCGTGGGACAATTTGTCTAATATAAATTGTTAAAGCTTGGGAGCAAGTTCACAGTTTCGATTTTATGCGTGAACTGTAATTGCATTAACACTGCTTGGCATCTAACTTGCTTATTGCATTAGTAATTAAGCAAAACGGCTTAATGTTTTGTACAAGTTTTCAGTATGAACATCATGATTATTAATATATCAAGGAGCGGCAATGTTAAAACTCAAAGCAAGCGTTAGTATTCTGTTGGCGGCATCGGTACTCAGCGGAGCAATGTTCAGCACAACGGCATTCGCAAATGAAGTGATTAAGTTAGCGACCACGACCAGTACTGAAAACTCAGGATTACTTGGTGCGCTGTTACCTAAATTTGAAGCAGAATCAGGCTATAGTGTACAAGTGATTGCTACGGGTACAGGTAAAGCATTGAAGCTGGCAAGTCAGGGAGATGTTGATGTCGTTATGACTCATGCTCCAGAAGCCGAAGCACAGTTTGTTGCTGACGGTTATGGTATTGAGCCTCGCGGAATTATGGAAAATGATTTTATTGTATTAGGGCCTAAAAATGATCCGGCTGGGCTCAAGTCGAGCAAAGATGCCACTGAAGCATTTAGCAAAATAGCTCATAAGCCAAGTAAATTTATTTCTCGTGGTGATAACTCTGGTACTAATATGAAAGAGTTAGCCATTTGGAAAGATGCGGACGTTAAACCTGAATTTAGCGGCTATACCTCCGTTGGGCAAGGCATGGGTAAAACCTTATTAATGGCCAATGAGTTTCAGGCTTATACATTAGCGGATCGCGGTACGTTTATTGCTTATAAAGCTAAGCTAGACCTTAATATTAGTTTTGAAGGTGGCGCGGAATTAGCTAACCCTTACCAAATTATTTTGATCAACCCTACAAAATACCCAGACTTGAATCATAAAGGGGCAAGAGCATTAAGCGATTGGTTTATTAGCCCTGCAACGCAAACTATGATCAATAATTATAAAGTGCAAGGAGAGCAATTGTTTAAGGCAACTTATAAAAAATGAGTGACGGCTGGTTAGCCCTATTGCAGCAAGCATTTAGCTTGCTGCTATCTTTTGACCCACATGTGTGGGCAATTATTAACATCTCATTTTCGGTGTCTTTTGCCGCGCTGTTGATCACCATTGTTCCGTCGATGATGTTAGGCTTTATCCTCGCGTTTAGTCATTTCAAAGGCCGCTGGATCGTCACTAACTTAGTGCAAACATTGCAATCCATTCCCACTGTCGTGATTGGTTTATTAGTATATTTATTGTTAACTCGCAATGGTGTCTTAGGCGATTTAAAGTGGCTATTCACCCAAAAAGGAATGATTTTAGGACAGATGTTAATTTGTGCTCCAGTATTAATCGCATTGTCGCAAGCCGCTTTTGCCAGTGTAGATCGTAGAGCGTGGGAAACATCTCGTACATTAGGAGCCTCATGGCTACGCGCGGTTTGGACCTTATGTCGTGAACTGCGGGGCCCCTTACTACTCGCCATTATTGCAGCGTTTAGTCGCATTTTAACTGAAGTAGGTTGCTCGATGATGGTAGGGGGTAATATTATGAATGTTACCCGTAATATTCCCACCGCAATAGCACTTGAAACGAGCAAAGGCGATTTTGCACAAGCTATCGCGCTAGGATTAGTCTTATTGATATTAGCGGTAGTGTTAAACTTCATCTTAGGTTCATTGCGAGGCAAAGCCGTCCCGAGGAGTCATTAAAATGACATTATCACATGACTCAGACACCTCTTTGGCCAGTATTCATGCAACTAACCTACTGGTAACCTTTAATCAGCAGAGACTCTTTAGCGCAACTGATTTACATTTTAGCCAAGGTGATGTCATTTACCTGCAAGGTGACAATGGCTCGGGTAAATCGACCTTAATGAAACTCCTCGCTGGATTAATTAAACCAAACCAAGGCCAGATCACCAGCCAAGGATTTGCGCCTCAAACGTGGTGGAGACCGTCCTCTCTTTTAGGTAAAGCGGTTTATTTACATCAACATCCTTATCTTTTTGAAGGCACAGTAAAGTACAACTTAACCTACGCCTTGGATCAGCGGGCTTTAGCGCCTGAACAACGTAAAAAACGGATCCAACAGGCCATTCATATGGCTCAACTCACCGATTTACTGAATCATAATGCTAGTGATCTATCGGGTGGCGAGAGACAACGTCTTGCCATTGCCAGAGCTTGGATTGCGCAACCTAAACTATTAATGCTTGATGAACCGATTTCGAATATGGATAAACACTCACAGCGCTTAGTGCTCGCGATGATTAATCAACTCAAACAAGACGGCACAGGACTGCTAATTAGCAGTCATCAAACTTGTGGCCTGACCGCGTTGTGTCAACAACATTGGCATATAAAGCAACGCACAATTCATACCAGTATTCATGTACCCCAAACAGATGATTTACATGATACCCACACAACGGAATTACATTATGGCACCACAAATTGATGCGGTGATTTTAGCTGGCGGCATGGCAAGACGAATGGGCGGCAATGACAAAGGCTTAGTGGATCTCAATGGCCAAGCGATGATTTGTCATACAATTAATAAGCTGTCGACTCAAGTGGATCAGATCCTGATTAACGCAAATCGAAACCAAGCTCAATATGAGCAATGGGGTTACACCGTTTTCAGCGATCAAGACAGCGGTTATTTAGGCCCTTTAGCTGGAATGGTTACCGCCTTAAAACAGACTCAAGCTGATTATTTACTTGTGGTCCCTTGTGACTGTCCTATGCTGCCAACCGACTTAACAGCAAGGTTATTAGCGGCTTTAGAGCAACAACAAGCCGACCTTGCTGTTGCTAGTGATGGTGAATATGAACAACCCGTAGTGTTATTGCTAAAACCACATCTGGCAGCATCGATGCAGGCTTTTTTAGATGCGGGAGAGCGCAAAATTGATTTTTGGTATCGCCAACATAAAGTGGCAGTAGAAAGTTTTGCTGACCAACCCAATGCATTCGTTAACATCAATACACCAGAACAAAAACAGCAGTTAGCAACGCAAATTGCCAAGTAATTCAGTAGAGGTACTTCATGACAGCATTATTTTCTAATCCATTGTCCATTCCCGTTTTGGGATTTTGTGCATACAGTGGCACAGGTAAAACCACTCTACTTAAACAGCTTATTCCGGTCTTAATTGAACGCGGTTTACGTTTAGCCGTTATTAAGCACGCACATCATAATTTTGATGTTGATGTTCCGGGTAAAGACAGTTTCGAAATGCGCAAAGCTGGGGCAAGGCAAGTATTGGTAGCGTCTCATGTACGCTGGGCATTAATGACTGAAGATCCTGTTGATGACGACCCACAATTACAACATTTACTGCGTCAAATTGAAGCCGACAAAGTCGATATCGTACTGGTAGAAGGCTTTAAGAAGCTGGCATTACCTAAAATTGAATTACACCGTGCAGCACATAATAAACCTTTGATTCATATACATGATGACAATATCGTTGCGATTGCCTGTTGTGATGAAACCACAGTACCTGATTCATTAACGCGCTTAGATTTAAACAACGTGGCGCAAATTGCTGATTTTGTACAACACTATCAACAAAATTGGCAGGCAGAAGAGGTCCGCTTGCCGATTGATGCGAGCAAAGCAGCTCAAATGGACGATACGGAAAACAGTCCACATGGCATTAGTGTATCCCAAGGCGTTGCGGCGGTATTAAGCCAAGTTACCCCTATTGTGGACACTGAATTAGTCAGTCTTTTCGATATTGATAATCGCGTACTGGCACATGATATTATTTCTGAAATAAACGTACCTCAACAAACTAACTCAGCAATGGACGGTTATGCCTTTGCGTTTAGTAACTTATCTAATAAACCTCTTAAAATCGTGGCAGAAGTATTAGCAGGACATCATTACTCCAATATGCTGCAAGACGGCGAAGCCGTGCGCATTATGACCGGAGCAACAGTGCCAAAAGGCGCTGACACCATTCAGCCACGGGAGCTAGCAAACGAACAAGATAACCTGTTAACCCTTTTTGAACATGAACACATTATTAAAGGTCAGCATGTACGTCTAGCAGGTGAAGATATTGCTAGCGGTGACGTCGCTTTAGCGGCAGGAAAACGCTTAGGTGCCGCTGAACTAGGTCTACTAGCATCACTTGGATTTGATCGACTACCTTTATTTAAACGCCCTACCGTCGCGGTATTTTCAACTGGCGATGAAGTCAGCCAACCAGGACAAACACTCAAACCAAACTGCATCTATGACTCAAATCGCTATACCGTATTATCGATGGCCAAAAAGCTCGGTTGTCAGGTTATCGATTTAGGCATTATTGAAGATGATGAACACATACTCACCGCGACGTTACGCAGTGCGGCAGAGCAAGCAGATATCGTCATCAGCTCTGGCGGCGTATCTGTGGGTAATGCCGATTACATTAAAACGGCACTCGCCAATGTGGGCAACACTCAATTTTGGCGAATTAACATGCGACCAGGTCGCCCTCTCGCGGTAGGAAATATTGATCGCAGCCTATTTTTTGGCTTACCGGGAAACCCTGTGGCGGTTATGGTGGCATTTTTACAGTTTGTGCAACCTGCTATCCGTAAATTAGCTGGCGAACTTCACTGGCAACCTCAGTTTATTCCTGCCATTGCACAGCATGCATTACGCAGTAAAACGGGGCGTACTGAATTTTTACGCGGTATTTATGCTATTGGGTCAGATGGCAGAATCAAGGTAAGTACCACGGGTGCGCAAGGGTCTGGCATGCTCAGCTCAATGGTCAGCGCTAATTGTTTAATTGTTATTGGTGATGATACTGCCAGCATACCTGCTGGCGAGTCTGTGTTTATTCAACCCTTTGCTGATTTACTGTAAGTGCTGATATGAGCCAACTTATCGACAGCTTTCAGCGAAAAGTAGATTATTTACGCTTATCGGTAACCGATCGTTGCGATTTTCGCTGTGTATATTGCATGAGTGAAGATCCGACTTTTTTACCTAAATCACATGTTCTTAGCTTGGAAGAATTATCGTGGATAGCCCAAGCTTTTACAGAGCTTGGGGTAAAAAAAATACGCCTCACTGGTGGCGAGCCACTAGTGCGATCCGACTGTGACAAACTGGTCAAATTGTTAAAGCAATTGCCTGGTCTTGAAGAACTCTCAATGACCACTAATGGGTCTCGGTTATCTAAGTTGGCGCAGCCACTGTTTGATAATGGTCTTAGCCGATTGAATATCAGCCTTGATACCTTAAACCCCGATGTGTTTACGCAGCTAACACGTAACGGTAAACTGGAGCGTGTCATCGCTGGCATTGATGCCGCAATAGCGGCTGGCTTTCGTAACATCAAAATTAATACGGTCATTCTACGCGGGCAAAACGATCATGAAGTATTAGATTTAGTTGAGTTCTGTCGCCAACGCCAACTCGATATTGCTTTTATTGAAGAAATGCCAATTGGACTCATGGATGATCGCCATCGTCACCGTCATTGCTCAAGTGACGAAGTCCGAAACATTATAGAAACGCGCTATCCCTTAATCGCTTCATCAAAACGCACAGGCGGCCCCTCTCGATATGTAAAGATGGCCGACAGCACGATTCGTATCGGATTTATATCGCCACACAGCAATGACTTTTGTCATCAATGTAATCGCGTAAGAGTGACCGTTGAAGGGCAATTACTCTTGTGCTTAGGTAATGACAATTCCATTGATTTAAAGTCAATTGTGCGACAATTCCCTGCCGACATTGAACGTCTTAAACAAGCCATTACCGATGGAATGCAATACAAGCCGCAATCTCACCACTTTAACCTCAACGCTGCGCCACAAATACTACGCTTTATGAATGCCACTGGCGGCTAATTGTTTTTGCTATCGTCAATGGTACACTTATGCCATTATTTGCCGCTTCAAACTAGCGCGTTACATCGCTAGTTTGAGATAGTTTTTTATTCACGTTAAGGTGATTTATGGCTCTGTCACGTAAAAGTTGGAACTATATTATTATTGGTGCCAGTGTATTTATGATTGCGGTGTTGTCTTTTATCAATGACAAAACCGCCAATGTGCTGGATGATACCGTGCCTTTATTTGATCTGCAGCTGCCGTTGAAACAATTACAACTTAATGGTATTTGGCTAAGTCAACAAGACGGACAGTGGCAGTGTCATTCGCAGGTGCTCAATTGTCAGCAATGGGCTTTATCATGGCAAAATATTAGTGTATCACCATTAAAAAATCAGCCTGAACATAGCCTTAAAGAGCAAACTCTGTCTATTGCCATCGATAATATGCAAACGACACAATTATGGCGCTATTTCCCTAATGAAGGTTTGTTACAATCGTCTAGTCAAAATTGGTATCTAGTACCGCCGAGTTTACGAGCTGGGTTACAACCTATATTAGCCATACCTCCTCAATCAAAATAATGAGTCATTATGCCCGAATTACCAGAAGTTGAAGTGACCCGTCTAGGGATCAGTCCATATCTTATTGAGCAAACGGTAAGTGAATTGATTGTGCGCAATGCCTCGCTTCGTTGGCCTGTACCGGCTATTGCTCAAAACATTGTTGGTCAGCGTATTACCAATGTCCGCAGACGAGCGAAATACTTACTCATTGATACCAATGCAGGAATGACAATAGTGCATTTAGGCATGTCAGGCAGCTTACGTATTTTACCGCGCAATACCCCAATCGAAAAACATGACCATATTGATTTAGTACTCGAAAATGGCCGCATGTTGCGATTTAACGATCCACGTCGCTTTGGTGCTTGGTTGTGGTATGAATTACCAGAAGAAGCCCATCCACTGCTATCAAAGCTTGGCCCAGAACCACTAAGCCCTCATTTCACGCCATTACAATTACAAGCAGCACTTGCTGGCAAGAAAAAGGCGATTAAACTGTGCTTAATGGATAATCACATCGTGGTTGGAGCCGGTAATATTTACGCCAACGAAGCTTTATTTGCTGCCGGGATCCACCCCGAAGCCGCGGCAGGAAGTATTGATTTAGAACGGCTAACGATTCTTGTCAGTGAAGTTAAACAAATTTTGGCACACGCCATTGAACAAGGCGGAACAACATTAAAAGACTTTACTAATGCAGACGGTAAGCCAGGTTATTTTGCCCAAAAACTGCATGTTTATGGCCGTGGCGGCAAAACCTGTACAGCCTGTGGCAATTTATTAAGTGAGATAAAACTGGGCCAACGTACCACGGTTTTTTGTGGTTTATGCCAACAGCGTTAGTCGGATAAATAACGCCTAAATCGCATGTCAATTTACACATAAAAAAGGGAGCCATTGGGCTCCCTCATATCATCAACCTCAACTCGGGTTAATCAACCATAAGGCTTAAAACTTATATTCGTAAGTCGAAAAAACAGTGCCTTGAGTATCATCATCTTGTACTTCGAACTCTGAATTAGCCACACTGCCACCTAAGGTCAACATGCCGTTAAACATAGGCAAACGATATGACAATTCCAGCATCATGATATCTTCTTTCAATGGCTGTGGAGCCCAAACACCACCGCGATTAACACCGTCTTTATTCAGTTGAGCATAACGGAGAATAGAGGTAAAACCATGACTATTATCGAACTGACCAATTAAGCCTAATGCATAAACATTGGCATCACTGTCATAGGTACTGCCAAACGCACGACCATAATAACGTGAGCCACTTTGGTATGTTGAATGCTCATAAAAACAGTTAAATTGATCTTTGTCTTCACCGCAATACACCATAGTATCGGTGTACTCGATAAATAATTTATATTGTTGTTTGGCAATATTAAAGCGTGTGTCTGCACCAACCATTTTACCGCAATCAACGATTTGCCATGGATCACCTTTTGAATCTTCGCAGGTACGCTCTAAGTACAAACCGACAGGCACATCAAACCAGGTATCTGCATAACGGACATCAAAGCCCGCCATCTGGTTACCATAGTTTGAACAACCTTCACCTTGGCCGGTATCCGCTCGACAATCACGCTGACCAGTAATGGATTTAACTGCGGTATTGAAGCTACATTCTTGGCCTTCACCGCAAAACTGTGTAGTCCACGATAAGCCAATTTCTAACTGCCTAAATGGCTTAATTGCCCCACGAAGATTCCATAATAGGGTATGTGGAGCATAACGATCTTCTTCGGTAACACTCACACCACCAGTTAAGCTCCAATCGCCTATCCATGACAGCCAAGGTGTTTCAAATGCTTGAGAATTATTACGACTGACCATTAAAGACGGCATTGGACGAGCATTATTTGATTTATGCAATGATGAGTCAAATCCAGGTCCCCACCATTGACCGACGCTACCGGCAGTGACAATCCAATTGCCTAGCACTACCGCAATATAAGAATCATCTAAACGGATTTCTTCGTCGTCCGCAGGGTTATAATTTGCCGATGCAGAAATCTTATAAGAAAATCGCTCTCCAGTGTATTCGTGTGAGCCTTGTAACTGGCCCTTTTCACGATAATCAGAGCCAAAATGTTGAAAACGCGCCTCATCAGATGCTGCTGCTACTTTTATACTGGTGTTACCACGATTCCCTACAGCATTTTGGTAGTAAAAATTAACTCGTGCAAATGCATCCACCAAATCTGGCGTTAACAAAGCAGGTTCAGCTTGAGCTAAATCAGTTCCAATACCAGACCACATCAATGGAAATGTATTAATAGGTGCACTAATCACTCCGGCATCAGCTAAGGCTTGAATATCTGCACGCAAATAGATATCAGAAGTATCGACCCATGGTGCAGCTTGAGCACTGCTATAGAGCATCATCGCGCTTAATCCAAGTGCGGCAGCAACCTTAGTTGACTTAAATCCTTTTATCATGAAATTACTTACCTTCTTTATCTAATTGAATTTGTGCTACTTTCAGCTTTAATGCAGCTGCGATCTGTGGATGAACAAATTGACTCACATCACCCCCATGTAATGCCACTTCTTTTACTAACGTAGAAGAAATAAATGAGTTTTCTTCCGCAGGGGTTAAAAACACACTTTCAAGATCAGGGCTTAAACGGCGATTCATATTTGCCAACTGAAACTCGTATTCGAAATCAGATACCGCACGAAGCCCACGGATCAACACACTCGCATGTTGCTCTTTAGCGAAATCAACCAACAACCCAGTAAAGCCGACAACTTCGACATTTTTTAAATGTGCTGTCACTAAGTTAACTTGAGCGACACGTTCTTCGAGAGAGAAACGAGGCTGCTTAGAAGGATTTGACGCTATACCAATAATCACATGCTTGAATAAGCGGGCTGCACGTTCGATTAAATCGGCATGACCGTTAGTTACAGGGTCAAAAGTACCTGGATAAATTGCTCTTCTGTGCATAATATTTCGCCTTTACATCATTTGTAGCCGCTAGTTTAGCGACTTTTATCACCAGAATGAATCACCATTTGGTTTAGGTATGGGTTAATATCACATGGCGACATGACTATTTTTGTATTTTGGGAAGTGATGGCAGATGTTGTTTATGTTTCAACAATTTCAACTCGAACTTCACTTTTTGCCAAATACGCAATAAATGATGACGTTCAACATGAGTACGTCTACCTTGTCGATTAATATCACTGTCTAAATCGGTTCCAATCACAGGAAAAGGTCTTACAACAAAGCAACGTAATTGTTTTTCGAACCAAAATTGAATATCAATATCAACAGGACGGGCAATAGGGTATGCCGTTGCTAATAATTTTTGTGCTCCAGCAAATGACACGCATTGGCCGCGGGTTGAAGCTGGTAACTTTAAACATGTGGATAAACTAAAGCGCTCATCAAGCACAATCGATTTTACAATACCTTTGGGCTTACGCCCGTGACACAATTTAATGTAATCCCAATCAGCAGAAAGATTATTAATGTGTTGTATCACCGTCATTAACGCAGGATCTAGGATAGAGTCATCCTCAAGAATTAAAGCGTAATCTAACTGTTGTTCAATAATCATTTGCCAACATTGGACATGGCTTAGGTAGCAGCCAATTTCACCCAAATTAAGCTTTTTGTCGTATTTTTGAAGGTTTGTTTGCGGATCATACACTTTCGCAATATCGATATCGTGCAAATCCTTACCGTATACGGCGGAAATACGTTGGTATTCGATACCTAATTGTTTTAGCTGCTCATCCATGAACGTAAATCGTTCAGTACTGTTATCTAAATTAATGAGAAAAACTTTACATTTCATATATTACTAACCCAAACACCCAATTTAATCATGTTCAACTACTGATATTTAACCCTAGAATATTCAGTAATGGCGACATCTGCTGAATAAAATGGTTGATGCTACCGTTAGGTTACTTTTACTAGTGACATTTGATTTAATCCATTGAATAAATTGAAAACAACCCTTAAGAAAACCGTGGTTGTTTTGCGTCCTTGCACTCACATGCATTTCACCATTTTTACAGTGAGAGGTTTGGGAGTATATCATTAATATTCTGGCTTTAGCTTGTTGTCAAAAAATTCATCACAATGGCTAGATTAGTTAACAATAGCAACCGATATTTGTTAACCCTTGATACAATTCCGCATGCAAACGATGAACAAACGGTCTTGAGTTGATATACTCTGTGACAGCTCTTGCGCCAATCATCATGGTCGTTGAGAAAATCGTTAAAAGTCACAATACAATAAGCCCCATCATCTGATGGAATTAAGTTAATATTTTATCTTTCAGACAGTCATATGAAAAAAATCTTAGTCATCAAACACGATAAAATTGGCGATTTTGTACTGACATGGCCAGCACTTTATTTACTCAGAAAAGCAATGCCCGAAGCGACTATTGATGTATTTGTCGCACCGGTTGTTAAGTCCTTTGCTGAAGCCTGTCCATATGTAGACAACACGATTATCGACTCAAAAGATGATACAGACATTGCTGAGCAAATTGCGAAGCAACATTACGATGCTGTAATCATTCTGTTGTCAGAATTTCGAATTTATAAAATTCTTAGCAAAAGCAATATTCCATATAAATTAGTACCTAAACATAATTGGTATCAATATTTATATAAACATCGAGCAAGCAATGAATACTTAAACAGTGAAGGTTGCTGGCGAGGTGCGTGTATGCTGGTAGAGCACTTCTTAACTCACCACGGTTATGCCATTCCTAAACTACCTGATAGATTTTGGGATATGAGTGATCGCAAAGAATATTGGCAACAACACTACCAAAAGTTAACCAACGAAAAGCTAATTTTTATTCATCCAGGTACCGGTGGCTCTTCTGGTTGCGTACCTGTAGAAAAGCTAGTTCAGTTAATGATAAATGTTGATCAACAAACTCAATCAGCATGCCATTTTATTTTAACATTTAACGGAAGTGAACTGGAGCTAGCAAAAGAAATTCAAACGTTACTGGCCAATACCTCAATTAAAATATCGCTGGCTAAGCCGTTAGACCGTTTGATTGATTTTTCCGAATCATTGGTAGCAGCAGACATGTTTATTGCCGGCTCAACAGGGCCTCTGCATATCGCGGGCTTACATAATGTGCCTACTGTTGGATTTTACGCAGGAAGACGCTCAACACCTCATATTAGATGGGGAACATTATCTGAACCAAGCAAACGATTTGCTTATACGCCTCCCGTAGGAAAAAGAACGGGTCGTAATATGGCATTAATCAATTTTGATCAGGTATCGAATGAAATAGCCGACTTTTTGAACAAACAATCTTAGATTGTCGCAGTGTGTTAAATTAGCTCATCGCGAGCAACAATAATGGAAATACGAATATGATAGTTGTGACAGGCGCAGCCGGGTTTATTGGTAGTAATTTAGTAAAACAACTTAATGCCATGGGCCGAAATGACATTATTGCGGTAGACGACTTAACTGACGGCACCCAGATGTTCAATTTAGCCGATTGTGAAATTGCTGATTATCTTGATAAAGATGATTTCATCAAGCAAATCAAAGCGGGCGATTTTGATAACAAACTTGAAGTCATTTTCCATCAAGGCGCTTGCTCATCGACCACCGAGTGGGATGGCAAGTTTATGATGGCCAATAACTACGAGTATTCAAAAACATTATTGCATTACAGCCAAGCTAATAACTGCCAATTTATTTATGCTTCTTCTGCATCTGTCTATGGTGGCAGCGAAAAGTTTATTGAGCAACGCGAACTCGAAAAACCGCTCAATGTCTACGCTTACTCTAAGTTCTTATTTGATCAATATGTAAGACAGCAAAAGCTCACTGGCCAAGTGGCAGGATTACGTTATTTCAACGTCTATGGTCCACGTGAACAACACAAGGGTGGCATGGCCAGTGTGGCGTTCCACTTTAACAACCAAATTAACGCTAATGGTGTGTGTCGTTTGTTTGAAGGTGTTGATGGTTATGAAAATGGTCAGCAACTTCGTGACTTTGTGTTTGTCGAAGATGTGGTTAACGTCAATTTATGGCTATGGCAGAATCCATCAGTATCGGGCATATATAACTGCGGAACAGGCCAAGCGCAAAGCTTTAATGATGTTGCCAATGCTGTGATTGCTTATCATGGTAAAGGGCACGTTGAATACATTCCTTTCCCAGACAAATTGAAAGGCGCTTATCAGAGTTATACCCAAGCAGATTTAACTCAATTAAGAGCGGCTGGTTATCAAGCTGAGTTTAAAACAGTTGAGCAAGCTGTACCTGAATATTTAGATTGGCTTAAAACCCAACATTTTATTGGTCAATAACGGTTTATAGCTCTTACGAAGCGAAAACTAGCTTAACAGCAACATGCTATGGCGTTTTTTATCCATAGCATGTTCCTGTTTCATAGAAATGATGAACTCACTATCTAATTTCTTTAACGATCTCAATTAACATTGTTGTTGAAATCGCAGGGGTTCTTGGTAAATACACTACTTTACATAGATGAGATAGATGATCAAAACGTCCCTCCCAATCATCCCCCATCACTAAATAATCAGCTTGATACTTTTGAATGTACTCTGCTTTAAGCTCTAATGACTCTTCAAGAAAAACTTGATCTACACAGGATAGAGCCGCGACAATTCTCATTCGATCGATTTCATCGCAAATAGGGTTTCGTTGTTTTTTACTAAAATTAAGAGCATCAGATGACACCCCAACAACCAACTTACCGCCTAACTCTTTCGCTCTTTCTAAAATATTTAAATGACCAATATGAAACATGTCAAAAGTACCGAATGTAATAATGTTCATCTAAATCCTTATTCTAATAAATAGTCAGTAATTCGTTGGCTACAAAGGCCATCAACAACACCCACTAGCTCTGCCGTATATTGCGTCCGTTGAGGCGCAAACAACTCTGGATGTGCTATCTGTTGATCAACAACTTGCTTTAATTCTTTATATGTTCTGGCGTGCGCAGCAATGTCTGCGTAGCGGTATAAATCTTGATCCACACGATTCTTAAACCTGAATTTAAAAATCCCACGATAAGACCAACGTAAGTGATAAAAATCACACCATACAACAGGTTTATTTAATGCAGCAAATTCAAATAAGGCAGATGAAGCATCGCTAATTAATACATCGGCAGAGACCATAAAAGGTAATAAATTTGCTTCTTCAGCAGGCGCTAAATAAACATTGTCGAAACTAGCCCAGTGAGTTAGCAGCGCTTTTTGTTTTTTATAATTTGATTTACTCAATGAAAAATAATGTGGTTTGAGCAATATATTATATTCAGAAAATTGAGATGGCCAATTTTTAGCCATTTCTTCAATGCTGCTTGGGTAAAATGTAGGCGCATATAACAAGGTTTTTTTATTAGTATCTAATCCTAAAGAAGCTAAGTCTAAACCCTGTTCATCTCCTTGGATAATTGGATCTAGCTTGGCATAACCAGTATCAATGAACACTTTTTCAGGAAACATCTCCTGTAATCGCTTTAAACGATATTGGCCTTCCACAAAGCGAACTTCAATATCGCCTTTTGAAACAGTATAATATACCGACTTTGGCCCGACACCATGCTGCATCAAAGCAGTCTGACTGATCCCTTTTAATCGTGACGCTGAAGCAAATGCATTACCGAACACAACCCATTGAGGCTTGTTCAACAAATAAAATTCAAGCGCTTCTGATTCATCATTAACCCAGACAACATTTAGCTGATGCTTACTTACAAGCGCTTCCAATACCGACTGCTGATCAACACTCTTGTAGATAACATATGTCACAGGAACCGAACGCTTCTGTAGCTCTGCAGCGACAGGAAAGTATTGTGGTAAATAATAGGGATGTAAAACATCAAAACAAATCATCGCAAGTCAATTCCTATTAATAATTCCGCATCAGAATTTGCAAAGAGCACTAGTATAAATGATAACACGCCTCAATTTACATCTAATCCTCTCAACCGACCAATCTGATATCAAATGAAATCAATACATCTATTAGCTTTTCTCAAGGTATTGATTCAAAAAGCCCTCTTTTCAAGGTATTATTTCAAGTATAACTATCAACAAAGCTGTCTATTCATATGCCAATAGTGTCTACAAAGCAATTGCAAACATGTCAACGCTTACTGTTTATTTCGCCAGTTGCGTTAGGTGACTTTCTTTACTTAAAAACCTTTCTTATCGCTTTAAAAAAGCAATATGCTCATATTGAAATCGACATATGGTTAGATGATATTCGTTGTAATAGTGATAGCTGGCGCTTATCTAGAAGCAAAATTTTGCAACAATGGATGGATACAGAGGGTGCCTTTAAGCTCACTTACGGCTGCACTGATTCAAAATTAGCAATGCAAAGCCATGTGGAGCAAGCCAAGCTGCGTAAGTATGACATTATTTTTTGTCATTCTGTCAGTAAAAGTCGACAATATTCACAAATCGCTCGCAGCATAAACGACAAAGCGTTTATCGTGTCGAGCATCCCTAAAAGTGCTTCATTTGGATGGTTAAACAAGATATTTTTTCGCCATTCAGACCATACTTTTATCTTAGATGAGAGTAACTTACCTAAGTCGCACCACATTACTGACAGATACAATATGATATTTAGTGAAGTTTTGGGACTTACCTTAACTTCCGAGCAATTAATGCCGACGTTAAAGACCCCAGACGCAATTGAACCCATTACTCAGTCGTGGTTAAACTCCAAATTTAGTGACCCAGAAAAACAAGGGAAACTCATATTTTTAAATCATTTATCAACCAATGAGAAAAAAGATTGGAAATTATCACAATTATTCTCCCTCATTGAAAAAATATCGGCAATTGATTCTAGCCAACGTTTCATTATTAATGTCACTCAAGAAAACTTTGACTCTGTTAGTATTGAAACTGAAAAATTTACGGCTCGAACAAATACGCAAACGGCTGTTTTCACCGTTAACGAACATTTTTTTGAACTACCATCACTCATTGCACACTCCGATTTTGTGATAACAGTCGATACGGCAATATTGCACTTTGCTTTTGCTGCTCAACGTCCTTTATTAGCAATGATGCGTGAGAAAAAGCCTTATTGGGCACCACCAGAAAGTGAGGTATCGCATGTCATGTATGCAACAGAAGGTAGAGGCCACATTGAAGACATCAGCGTTGACCGAGTATTCCAACAATATAAAAAAATGAACTCTCTCGGTTAAAGACTTAACACCCAATACATAAATATACGCAAGGTGAACGGATGAAGAAGGCTATTTTTACACTCGCTATTGGCGATAACCCAATGTATCGCGCTGCCATTGCCAGCTTTAAAGCTTATGGTAAAAGAATTGGGGCTGATGTCATCGTTTCAGATCAACTGCATTATAAAATTCATGTCAGTAACCCTAAATTTGATGCCAGCCCGGCATGGTCTGAAAAGCTATATATTTCAGAGATACTCAAAGAATATGATCGAGTACTGTATCTAGATGCAGATATTATCGTGACGCCATGGGCGCGAGATATATTTGAACTCTATTCTGACCTTGATACGGTTTATATGTTCAATGAAGGGGCTCATCGCGATCGGGGTGAGCAAGCGGTGCAAATTAATAATATCTTAGGCGAGGTCGACTGGCCAAAAGAAGACAATAAAATAGTTTATTACAACTCTGGGATGTTTTTGCTATCTAAAGAAACCGGACTATTTGATAAAGCCAATATTGAAGAAATGCAGGCCATTTGTAACAACGTTAAATTTTACGACCAAACCTATATTAACTATCTCATCAGGAGAGATAATATAAAAAGCATAGGTGTAGAAGCTAACTTTAATCGTATGCAACTTTTAGGGCATGATGATTATCAAAAAGCAGATTTCATCCATTATTCTGGCAGAGGTTACCGCCAAGATATCCCGATGAGAGAATTAAAATACATCATCGATTTCTGCGATATGTTCAACGATACATTAACAAATGAACAAATTCTTGAGTATAAAAAACAAGCTTGGAATTGGTACATACTCAAACAACATCGAAAAACAAAGTTACCCGTAGCACTTTTGAGTGCGATATTTGGTTTATTCCGTGGCAAGTATAAATATTAAATCCTAATTCAGATAATGACAGCTCGCTTCAAGGCGAGCTTTTTACTGGTTAATGAATTGATCAAACTGAGCCTTTACCTGATCAACTTCTATCATCACCATTAAATGCTCACCTTTAGCACGCGTGCCCCACTTAACAGGTGCATCAAATTGCTTGGCTATCACTTGCGGGTAAACACTGACAGTGTACTGGCGATACAGATAAGGTCCTGTTCGTCCAGGGTTTGAGTGAGCATATAGACCAATCACTGGCGTACCTTGAGTAACAGCCATATGCAAGGGTCCTGTATCGGGTGCTAGCACTAGATTGGCTTGTTTTAACACTGCAAGCAGCTGAGTCAAAGATGTCTTGCCTACTTGGTTGTCCAATGGCTGTTGGCTATGCGATTGAATCACATCCGCTAGATTTTTTTCTAACGCTGTTGGGCCGCCGCACAACATTACTCTAAATCCCTGCGTAATAGCATAATCAGCAACGGCAGCGTAACGCTCTGGCAGCCAGTTGCGTTCGGCCTTACTGGCTGCTGCGCAAATCACCATGACTTTATCATCGCCCACCAGTTGTTTGGCAAAGTCGGTGTCGGCTTGTGGTACAGGAATATTCCAGCGTGGCGTTAAGTCTTCTACACCAATGGCTTTAGCAAAGCCCATAAAACCGTCTAACACATGCGGTGTGGCCAAGGGCTCAACGGCGTGATTGGTCACCAACCACTGACCTTCTTTGGCTCTAGCCTTATCAAACCCGACCCGAACCCGCGCCTTGATCACTAATGAGGCTATGGTCGCACGAAGTGCAACTTGCATATGCAGCAGCACATCAAAACGTTGACCTTGTAAATCACGACGTAACTGAACATAGCTATGCCAGCCCTTGGACTTATCGAAAATAACAAACTGGATCCCAGGCAAATGCTTAAGTAATTGATATTCAACCTTACCAATAATCCACGTAATACTCAGGTCTGGATACTGTTTTTGAATAGCCTGCACCATTGCTACTGCGTGGCAAACATCACCAATGGCAGACAAACGCAGTAAACATAATGAACGTATCGCACTAAAGTCAGCTTTCATTGATTATCCAATATGCTTGAGTGAAGAATTAAGGCGGTGAAGGCAAGTTAGTGATCTTAAGGTATAATGTTATTTCGATCCACAATCTAACCAATGCTATTGATAATTAGATGCAAATAAAAAACACCCAACTTGGCCATATTGCATGGTGTGAAACCACTGCCCAACACTTAGCACCGCAAGACTTCGCGGTTGATGGTTGGCGAGAAAAAAATGCAGTGGTGGGTCAGTCCAAAGGCCGTTACACCACATGGTTTGTCAAAACCGAAAACTCGGACAGCCCGCAAACATGGGTGTTACGCCATTATTGGCGCGGTGGAATGATGGAAAAATTCAGCCGTGATGCCTACTTCTATACCGGCCTACAACGAACCCGTGCTGTAGCAGAGTTAGCGATTCTTGAAGTTTTGTATCAAGAAGGATTTGCGGTACCACGCCCTATTGCGGCGAATGTTGAACGTTTTGGTTTATGGTATCGAGCCGATATAATTATTGAACATGTTGCTGGTGCAAATGATTTAGTGGCTTACTTAAGCCATAACCCAATGACAGAATCGCAATGGTATTTACTAGGCGAAACCATTGCCAAATTTCATCAACGTGGGGTATATCACGCCGATTTAAATGCCAAAAACATCTTACTTGCACACGGAAAATTCTATTTAATTGACTTTGATAGAGGTGAATTACGCACACCACAGCCTACATGGCAACAGGCCAATTTAGACCGCTTGCTACGTTCTTTTAACAAAGAGAACGCTAAACTGACTACGCTGCAATTTAGTCAACAGCATTGGCAGCAATTACTTGCCGGTTATCAAAGCATCAACCCAATCTAAAGCTAACTCTGGTATGGGGTGGTGATAAAAATAGACGCTAATGAGCGTCTATTTTTATACGTTTATGTTCAAATGACTGACAGAAAAATGTTACACGATGAGCTCGTTAATGAGGGTAAACTGCTTTAAAAGCGCGCCCCGATTTTGCTCAACGACTGCTAATCCAGCAAAGGACGCGGATTGATACATATGGCTATTGGTAAACTTATTTTGTAATTCTTGCGCCAATTCATCTGCAGAGCTAATACAGATTAATGCACCAGCATCGGCAAGTAACTGGGTGATTTCAGCAAAATCCCAATGGTTGGGGCCGACATATACAGGTAGCCCCATGGCAGCAGGTTCAAGCGGGTTATGACCACCATTATTAATCAGTGTCCCGCCAACAAATGCCTGATCCGCTGTACCGTATAGCATCACTAGCTCCCCCATAGTGTCACCAAGTAACACTTGAGTCTGGCTGTTAACTTCATCATTCATACTGCGTCTAGCTAACGTCAATCCAGATTGGGTAATGGTAATAGCCGCTAAATTAAATTGCTCAGGATGTCGGGGCGCCATAATCAATAATGCATTCGGGAAACAAGCTAGTAGCTGTTTATGGGCGCTCAAAATGGCCTCAAACTCGCCGGGGTGAACACTCCCTGCAACCCAAATAGGTGAATTAACCCGATCCCACTTGGCTCGAAGCGTGTTGGCTTGCTGTTTTTTGATGGGATCAATAGTGAGATCAAACTTTAAACTGCCACACACATGTATGCGCTGACGAGTCACTCCCAGGGTAATAAACCGTTCGGCTTCAGCTTTAGTTTGTACGGTAATCAAGTTGAGTTTGTTTAACATCGGCACAGCCAAACGACGCTTTTTAGCGTATTTATCAGCGGACTTTTGCGATAAGCGTGCATTGGCTAAAATCAGAGTCACTTGTTGCTGCTCTGCAAAGTGGACTAAGTTTGGCCACAACTCGGTCTCCATGATAATGCACACTTTGGGCTGTAATTGGCGTAAAAAATGTTTAATTGCATATGAAAAATCAAACGGTAAATAGCAATGCTGGACTGTATCGCCAAATGCTTTAGTCACTTCAGCAGACCCTGTTGGGCTGGTTGTAGTAACGGTAAAAGCATAATCTGGGTGCGCAGTCATCAGCTGCTTAATCAACGGAATCGCCGCTAACGTTTCTCCCATCGACACACTGTGGATCAACACATCCGTTTTGGTTAACTTAGCAAAACCGAAACGTTCAGACCAACGGCTACGATAGTCGACACTTTTTATGGCACGAAATGCTAAATAAAGAATCACCAGCGGAAACAACAAATATAGGAACAAAGAATAAACAATACGGTTCATGTAAGATGGGTCATCGATTTTTGCTTGTCAGATAAGCACAATGTTAACATACTCATATTAAGTCGGCTTAACGAATTATTTGAGCGACAATAAGTCAATAATGAATATGGAAATCACATGAAAACCCGCGATAAAATCATTTTTGCCAGCTTAGAACTATTCAATGAACACGGTGAGCGTAGTATTACCACCAACCATATTGCAGCGCATTTAGGCATTAGTCCGGGCAATTTGTACTACCACTTTCGCAATAAGGAAGACATTATTAATTCAATTTTCAGTCTATATGAAAGTCATTTAGAGTCAGGCTTTAAGCCTTATGATGATGTGCCTATTACGATTGAATTATTAATGGGTTATTTTGATGCCATGTTCTATACCTTATGGCAGTTTAGGTTTATGTATGCCAACTTAGCCGATATTTTAAGCCGTGATGATGCGCTAAAGAAACGCTACTTACATGCTCAACAACAAGTACTGACTCGCTCAAGTGATGTACTGCGCAAACTCAAAAAAGACGGTTTCCTAGACGTCGATGATAATAAAGTAACCGCGCTTGCCGACACCATTAAAATGATGGTCAGTTTCTGGATTAGCTACCAATTAACTCAATCGAGTACATCAACCATCACTAAAGCCACGCTATACGATGGACTATTAAGAGTCTTGATGATTTTTCAGGCTTACTCTACTCCCACTTCAAGCGCAACATTTTGTCGTTTAGAGCAACACTACTTAGACATAGCCAGCCAAGAACGCCATAGCGTCGCGCAAACATAAGCTAAGTATTTCGTTTACCTCGCATCGATTACAGAATTTCCAATCCGCCAATAACCAACTACAATTGAATCAGTTATTAGCGGATTAACTTAGGGTTATCACCCGCCTTTCATATCCAGTCACCAACCATGTTAATGATTAGTTTTTTTAATGTGAATAAGTCGATACCCCTAATCTAACTCATGTTGGTCTGACGACTAAAAAAAACGCTGTAGAGCGGCAAAAATAAAGGTTAGAATGCCAATAACTCCAAAACACCCTGTCATTTATCGCGGTGTTTTACTGCGTGATTTGGATAAGCATAATAACCATATTTAGGAGAACACAGGTGGCATCTACCTCTTTTTACGACCGAATTAATCAGCAAATTGTCGATGTAAAAGCCGATGGTTTATACAAAAGTGAGCGCGTCATTGCTTCCGCTCAGCAAACAGCTATTCAAGTTAACAGTGAAGAAGTGATTAACTTCTGCGCCAATAACTATTTAGGTTTAGCCAATCATCCTGAACTTATCAAAGCCGCAAAAGCCGGTTTAGACAGTCACGGTTTTGGTATGGCATCGGTACGATTCATTTGTGGTACTCAAGACATTCATAAGCAATTAGAAGCTAGCCTAAGTGCTTTTTTAGGTATGGAAGACACCATTTTGTACTCGTCTTGCTTCGACGCTAATGCGGGTCTTTTTGAAACCTTATTAGATGCCGAGGACGCTATTGTGTCCGACGCGCTAAACCATGCTTCAATTATTGATGGTGTGCGTTTATGTAAAGCTAAGCGTTTCCGTTATGCCAACAATGACATGGCCGACTTAGAAACTCAGCTCATTGCAGCTCAAGCTGCTGGTGCACGCAACATTTTGATCGCCACTGACGGTGTGTTCTCAATGGACGGCGTAATCGCTAACCTTCAAGGTGTGTGTGATCTCGCAGATAAGTACGGCGCATTGGTGATGGTCGATGACTCTCATGCAGTTGGCTTTATCGGTCAAAATGGTCGTGGAACCCACGAATATTGTGACGTGATGGACAGAGTCGATATCATTACCGGTACCTTAGGTAAAGCATTAGGCGGCGCATCGGGTGGTTTTACTGCAGCGAAAAAAGAAGTCGTTGAGTGGTTACGTCAACGCTCTCGCCCTTACCTATTTTCAAACTCATTAGCGCCTTCTATTGTTAGTGCGTCTATCCGGGTGCTTGAAATGCTAAAAACAGGTCAAGACTTGCGTGAAGCAGTATGGGAAAACAGTCGTTATTTCCGTGAGCAAATGTCTGCGGTTGGGTTCACCTTAGGTGGTGCAGACCATGCCATTATTCCAGTCATGATTGGCGATGCTAAATTGGCCGGCGACTTTGCTAACCGTTTATTACAAGAGCATATTTACGTAGTTGGCTTTTCATTCCCAGTGGTACCAAAAGGCCAAGCACGTATTCGTACCCAAATGTCTGCTGCGCACACTCGCGAGCAACTTGATCATGCTATCGGTGCCTTTACCCGTATTGGTAAAGATATGGGCATTATCTAAGCTAACTTGACTAATAAAAGCATAGGTTAATAGAAGCATAGATTAATAACAGCATCGCGTAACAGTGGTTAACGATAGCTCAGACTAAAAATAGGTCATCAACATGAAAGCATTAAGTAAGTTAAAGCCTGAAGAAGGCATCTGGATGGTCGATGCACCAAAACCAGAAATGGGTCACAACGACCTGCTAATTAAAATTCGTAAAACAGCGATTTGTGGTACTGACGTACATATCTACAACTGGGATGAATGGTCACAAAAAACCATTCCAGTTCCGATGATTGCCGGCCATGAATATGTCGGCGAAGTGGTCGATGTTGGCCAGGAAGTACGTGGGTTTAGTATTGGCGATCGTGTATCTGGAGAAGGTCACATCACTTGTGGTTATTGTCGTAACTGTCGTGCTGGTCGTACCCACTTATGCCGTAACACTTCAGGCGTTGGTGTGAATCGTGACGGTGCGTTTGCCGAATATTTAGTGTTACCAGCGTTTAACGCATTCAAAATTCCTGCGGATATTCCAGATGATTTAGCGGCTATATTCGATCCATTTGGTAATGCTGTACATACTGCATTATCGTTTGATTTAGTCGGCGAAGATGTGTTGATTACCGGTGCGGGTCCTATTGGTATTATGGCTGCTGCGGTTTGTAAACACGTCGGCGCTCGTCATGTTGTGATTACTGATGTAAATGAATACCGACTTGATCTTGCCCGAAAAATGGGTGCGACTCGCGCAGTAAATGTTGCAACAGAAAACCTTAAAGATGTTATGAAAGAACTTGGCATGACAGAAGGCTTCGACGTCGGTTTAGAAATGTCAGGCGTACCATCGGCATTCCACGCGATGTTAGACACCATGAACCACGGTGGTAAAATTGCCATGCTAGGTATTCCTGGTGGCGAAATGGCCATTGATTGGAGCAAAATCATTTTTAAAGGGTTGATCATCAAAGGTATTTATGGCCGTGAAATGTTCGAAACTTGGTACAAAATGGCAAGCTTAATCCAATCTGGCTTAGACTTGTCACCCATCATTACTCATCACTTTAGTATTGATGATTTCCAGAAAGGCTTCGATGCAATGCGTTCAGGTCAGTCAGGTAAAGTTATATTGAACTGGGATTAAGCTTTACTGTCTCAGTATTGTGGCTTAATGAGTCAGTACACCAACAAGGGGTTGTATTTATACAACCCCTTGTTGCAAACTGGCGCTAAGCACATCGCTATTTGTACATTTTTATAGGTAATATCATGTCTGGTTTTAAACATTTGTCTATTAATGAGCTTATCCATATGTCGACTGAATCTAACGACATACAAGTTGTTGATATTCGCGACGCAGCGAGTTTTGCTGCTGGCCATATTGAAGGTGCGACCCATTTAAGCAACGAAAATCTAGCTGACTTCATTGGCGGTGCTGATATGGACAAGCCGGTAGTCGTTGTCTGCTACCATGGAATGAGCAGCCAAAGCGCAGCCAGTTATTTAAACGAACAAGGTTTTGACGACATCTACAGTTTAGATGGTGGTTATAGTGCTTGGAGCTTGGCTCACGCATGATAGAAATCGGCCAACTACCTAATGCACGTGCAGCACAGGCATTTATTGACTACCTCAAAGGGTTAAATATTCAATGCCATGCAGTGACTCATTCTCAGGGTGTTGGCCTAATAATCACTAACCCCGCCGATGAAAACCAAGCTCGCGCCGAGTTAATTGAGTTTGCTAAAAACCCATACGATAGTAAATACTTGCAAGCCTCTTGGGACAACGGTGCAACGGATACCAAATTTGACTATGGCCCAGGAACTAAAGGCTTAATTCAACAGTTTATGACAGGTGCAGGCCCACTGACATTAGTGTGCTTTTTTGCTTGTGTTGCCGTTTTCGCGGGCATGAACCTTGGTTTTGCCGATGCCATCTTCACTAGGTTATCTTTTTTTAGTGCCGTTGCGGACAGTGATGTAAACCAAGTGTGGCGGGTATTCACCCCAAGCTTAATGCACTTTTCTGCTATGCATATTATCTTTAATTTGCTGTGGTGGTGGTACTTAGGCGGTAAAATTGAAACCAATTTGGGGACTAGACCGTTACTGTTTTTATTAGTTGTCGCGGGTACTTTGCCTAATATTGTGCAGTTTTACATGACAGGGCCTAATTTTGGTGGCTTGTCTGGCGTCGTGTACGCTGTGGTAGGTTACACTTGGCTAATGGGTATTCGTAAACCTAGCTGCGGTATTAGTTTGCCGCAATCTTATATGGGATTTATGCTCGTTTGGTTGGTTCTCGGCTTTACTGATGTGTTAGGCATGCCAATTGCGAATGGCGCCCACATTGCAGGGCTTTGTGTTGGGTTAGCTCAAGCATTATTTGATAGTAGAACCTCACCAACAACTAAAACCAGCTAACCATAAATAAAAATGCCACTTTAGGTGGCACTCTTTTATCATTAATCCGCTCATATTCACAATGCATCTCAGCCCAAATCACTAAGCCATTTCGAGTACTTTATTAACCAACTTCTCAATGCCAATATGTGCCTCTAAAATCGACGTTGCTAGCATATACGCAGGTGTACTGACGATTTTATTGACTTCATCAACGACAATATCTTCAACTTGCACATTTTTATGCTTACCGCCCATTTCAGTAAATGCATGAGCCGTCTCAGAATCAGTTCCAATTGTGCCTATAGCGCCTGCGCCGTAAATATGAGGGATCATCACCGGTGAAATACACACAAAACCGACAGGTTTATGCGCTAACGCAAACTCACGAATAAAGTTTTCTACAATTGGCTGAATATGGCAATTACTGCCTGTGGTTGCAAAATTGGATAAGTTTTTAGCCGCACCAAAACCACCAGGGATCACCAAACCATCAAATTGACTTATCTCTAATGTACTGGCATTAAGCACTTCCCCACGAGCGATCCGTGCAGACTCAACTAATACATTACGGGTTTCGTCGGTGTTGACCTCACCGGTTAAATGATTCACCACATGCATTTGGGTAATATCTGGAGCAAAGCATTGATATTGAGCACCCGCTCGCGTTATCGCCAGTAGGGTTAATACAGCCTCGTGAATTTCAGTTCCATCAAATACACCACAGCCACTCAGTAAAACAGCAATCTTTTTCATGACATCTTCCTTCAACTTTTAATTGATAATGTAAAATTTACAACAAAAAACCAACAAAACGATTGATCTGATTAAAAATCGTGCTAACTTAGAACGTCGAATTTGCTAGATGCCTTTTTTTTAGTCATAAAACATCACTGAATTCGATTGTGACTTAACTGACATCAATAAAAAAGTCCACAAATTAGTAATATTTATTAGAAATAATATTTAGCTCACAAAAAATAAAAAAGAACATATAACTCAACTAGTTACTGATTTCATTTCAAGCCGTAAGAAAATCTATCCAGCAACGTTGATTAATTCACTCACAGACTTATCCACAGGCTGAGAGTCTTTTGGCGTGGCTGATTGTTGGCTTTTCTCTATAAAATTGCCCAAAAAACCTCACTGGATACACAACGAGTCAAACGTTACGATTATTGACACTATCTTGGGTAAATAACTGACAATCGCACAAGCATCTTGAGGTGCTATGGGTATAATGTCATCCTATTAGTCTCGCAAAATACTGAACACGAATATTAATTATGCCAACAATTCCCAATAACCCGCTCATCTTAGTTGATGGCTCATCTTATCTTTATCGCGCTTATTATGCGCCGCCTCATTTAACCAATTCAAAAGGTGAAGCAACAGGCGCGGTTTACGGTGTTGTTAACATGCTTCGTAGTTTATTAAGCCGTTACAGTCCTAGTCATATCGCTGTTGTTTTTGATGCTAAAGGCAAAACTTTCCGCAACGATATGTACAGTGAATACAAAGCCCAGCGCCCACCTATGCCCGATGATCTGCGTAATCAAATAGAACCATTACATAGAATCATTCACGCAATGGGTTTACCTTTGATCAGCATTTCTGGTGTGGAAGCCGACGATGTGATCGGTACCATCGCCCTTCAAGCGAGTAAAGAAGGCCGGGCAACATTAATCAGTACCGGCGATAAAGACATGGCACAGCTAGTGAATGAGCATGTCACGTTAATCAATACCATGACAGATACCATTATGGGCCCTGAAGAGGTCAAAACGAAATATGGTGTCAGTCCCGATAGAATAATCGACTTCTTAGCACTCATGGGCGACAAGTCCGATAACATTCCAGGTTTACCTGGCGTCGGTGAGAAAACCGCGCTGGCGATGCTGCTTGGTGTAGGAAGTGTAGAAAATATTTTAGCCGATCCACAAAGCGTCGTTGAAGTTGGCTTTAGAGGCTCGAAAACCATGCCGGCTAAAATCATCGAAAATGCCGACATGTTAAAGTTATCATATGAACTGGCGACCATTAAAACCGATGTCGAGTTAGCACAAGACTGGCATCAAATGACGGTTAAGCCTCAAGACCGTGATGAACTCATTAAATGCTTCGGTGAAATGGAATTCAAGCGTTGGTTAGCGGAAGTACTCGATAATAAGCAACCCCGCGGTACCATCAGCCAAGATAGCGAAGAAGAAATCACCGTATCACCAACCATTGAAGCTGAGTATGAAACGATTCTGACCATAGAAGCGCTTGATAAATGGATTGAAAAACTTAATAGCGCCGAACTGATAGCGATTGATACCGAAACCACCAGTCTCAACTACATGGAAGCGGAACTTGTCGGTTTATCATTTGCTACCGAAGCAGGTAAAGCAGCCTATTTACCGTTAGCACATGATTACCTTGATGCGCCGCAGCAAATTGATAAAGCCAGCGCGCTTGAAAAGTTGCGTCCGATCCTTGAAGGCGATAAACCGCAAAAAGTAGGTCAAAATCTCAAGTATGATATGAGTATTTTAGCCAACGCAGGCATTACCCTCAAAGGTATACGCTTTGACACCATGCTCGAATCCTATGTGTTTAATTCAATCGCATCGCGTCACGACATGGACGGTTTAGCGTTAAAATACCTTGGCCATAAAAATATCAGTTTTGAAGAAGTCGCAGGCAAAGGCGCAAAGCAGCTGACGTTTAATCAAGTTCATTTGGATATTGCTGGGCCATACGCCGCTGAAGATGCCGATATCACTCTGCGTTTACATCAACATCTATGGCCAAGGCTTGAAAAAGAACCAGAACTGGCCAGTGTATTTAATGAGCTAGAATTACCATTAATACAAGTATTGTCTGATGTAGAGCGCCAAGGTGTATTGATTGATTCAATGCTACTTAGTCAACAAAGTGGTGAGTTAGCCAAAAAGCTTGATGATTTGGAAAATAAAGCCTACGAAATTGCCGAAGAAAAATTTAACCTCGCTTCACCAAAGCAACTACAAACGCTATTTTTTGAAAAACTAGGTTATCCAATAAAGAAGAAAACCCCTAAAGGTGCGCCATCAACAGCAGAAGATGTATTAGTGGAGCTGGCACTTGACTACCCTTTACCTAAAGTTATTCTTGAACATCGTAGCCTAGCCAAATTAAAGAGCACTTATACCGACAAACTGCCGCTTATGGTTAATGCCACGACTGGCAGAGTGCATACTAGTTATCACCAAGCTAATGCTGCAACCGGTCGTTTGTCATCAAGTGAGCCAAACTTACAGAATATTCCGATCCGTACTGAAGAAGGCCGTCGTATTCGCCAAGCTTTTATTGCCCCTGCCGGTCGTAAAATTTTAGCTGCCGATTATTCGCAAATAGAACTGCGGATCATGGCTCATTTATCTCAAGATGCAGGCTTGCTAACCGCATTCGCAGAAGGCAAAGACATTCATAAAGCTACCGCAGCGGAAGTCTTTGGAGTGCACTTTGAAGAAGTCACCACTGAGCAACGTCGCCGCGCTAAAGCGGTTAACTTTGGCTTAATTTATGGAATGTCTGCTTTTGGTTTAGCCAAACAGCTCGATATTCCACGCAATGAAGCACAAAAGTATATCGACACGTATTTTGCTCGCTATCCCGGTGTACTCAAATACATGGAAGAAACCCGAGCCATCGCCGCTGAGCTAGGTTATGTATCTACATTATTCGGACGTCGTTTATACTTGCCTGAAATCAACGACCGTAATGCAATGCGTCGTCAGGCAGCTGAACGTGCAGCGATTAACGCTCCGATGCAAGGAACAGCAGCAGACATCATCAAAAAAGCCATGATAGCCATTCACCAGTGGATTAACCAAGACACTCAAGGTGAAATCACCCTGATAATGCAAGTACACGATGAATTAGTATTTGAAGTGGATGAGGCCCAGGCTGAAATCCTCAAAACTAAAGTGTGCGATTTAATGGCGCAAGCAGCGTCATTAGACGTGACATTATTAGCTGAGGCTGGCATTGGCGACAACTGGAATGAAGCCCACTAGTCATTGGCTTAGGTTATGTTTGCAAAATAAACGTCTGTAGCTAAAACAAAAATACCGTATTCATTAGAATGCGGTATTTTTATTTGGACATTGTAACTATGTTTAAACTGAACAGAAATGAACCGAAATGAACGCTTAGCGCAATAAATATCCTCACCACCTATGCATCCTCTATTACTCAACCTATGCCTCAATGACCAATTTAATGATATATAACCGACTAGTTCATCGTTCTAAGCGGCAAATAAAGACTATTTTGAGTTTGTAGTCACAGTTATTGTATCTTTTTATGAAAAACAGTTTTTCATTTTAAGGCGAATAAGCTATTATATTCGCTGTAGGGTACAGAGGTTAAGATGTTCAATCTTTCAAACCTTTATTTCACTAGCGATAGTGACTAGCCAAATTCGGCGCCCCAGCAACTTAGGTTGCTGGGGCTTTTTTTTGATTTTTTTTATCATTAAAAATATTTAGAGTAAATACTTTAATGTTGATTAAAAAACAGTTATTATAGGGTTATTGAGAGTCATCAAATTGAGTTGATGGCACTTGAGTCTTGTTGAATTTAGCTTCTCCCCAAAAGAGCTAATTTATTTGTACCGATGGCCGTTTGGTTATCGGTTTTTTTTTGCTTAAAAATCGCCATTGTTACAACGTAGAAAACTCAGACGAAAAAAAACCGACATATTTGCCGGTTCTTAATTTTGCTAATCTTTTATATCACTCGACCGCTACTCTGGTGCCAACTCCGACTCCGACGCTTGCTCTGCCTTCTGCTCAGCTAACCATTCTGGATGACACCAATCATTTAAGATGCTCAACACTTTGGGCTTACCGGTGCCTTTTAGCGACGATAGTGTCTCAACTTGCACTTTATCACCAAAATCTTTTAAGGCTGCACGCACATCATTAACGGTTTTCATTTTGACGCTTTGAGTCAATTTATCCGATTTTGTTAGCAATGCTAATACCGGAATGTTGCTTAATACTGCCCATTCAATCATCTGCATATCGAGATCTTTCAATGGATGACGGATATCCATCAATACCACCACACCACTTAAACAAGCACGCTTTTGTAGATATTCGCCAAGCGCTTCTTGCCATTTATGTTTTAATGCTAAAGGAACTTGCGCAAAACCATAGCC
Organism: Shewanella sp. AC91-MNA-CIBAN-0169; assembly: GCF_040310165.1. Classification (NCBI taxonomy): domain Bacteria; kingdom Pseudomonadati; phylum Pseudomonadota; class Gammaproteobacteria; order Alteromonadales; family Shewanellaceae; genus Shewanella; species Shewanella sp. AC91-MNA-CIBAN-0169. Next base: position 90,368 of record NZ_JBEOPM010000004.1, on the reverse strand, counting down.
AGGTAAATCGACTAAACGACGATCATCATCTAGCTGAAACACGTTGATCAATTGGGTTCGTCCTGGCGTTTTACTGGTTCGAGCTAAACTTTTTTGTTCAGTAAGCGCATTTAGCGCACTGGACTTACCGGCATTAGAGCGCCCAGCGAACGCAATCTCCACCCCGATATCCCCAGGAAGATACTGATCTAAATGCGCAATATCCGGCGCACTGATTAAAAACTTAGCCCTACGGAAATCGATACGAGATTCTGTCACTCTTAACTCCAATTAAATTACTTCTAGTAAACGCATTACCATAAATTTTTAACAATTGCTTACTTTTGCACATTTTCGTGTAAAATATTAGCCTGATCACATTATATACCCAAGCAACGCTGATATGTGTGATGTAGTCATAAATGATCTAGCTCTTCACGAGCATCGTAAACTACATCAGAGCGCTTGGAAAAAACATTTTACCACGCTTGCGGGTCTTCCTAGTAAGCTCAGGACAATAAATTAACTAGAAGTTGGAACGCCATGAAAAAGTTAGCTCTTGCGCTGTCTGTAGTCGCCGCTATGTCATCATCAGTTATGGCTGAAGGTAATGCTGAAGCAGGCAAAACTAAAGCAATCGTATGTTCTGCCTGTCACGGTGCTGACGGCAATAGCATGATTGATATGTATCCTAAATTAGCAGGACAACACCCTGCCTATCTTGAAAAACAATTAACAGAATTTCGTCTTGCTGCTAAAACCGGTGGTGCTGAAGGTCGCATGAACCCAATTATGATCGGTTTTGCAATGGGGCTCAGTGATGAAGACATCGCTGATGTTTCAGCATTCTTTGCAAGCCAAGTACAAGTTGTCGCCGATGTTGCCGACGTACCCACAGCAGGTGAAAAACTGTATAAAGGCGGTGACGCCGCTCGTGGTATTACAGCATGTGTTGCCTGTCATGGTCCTGAAGGCCAAGGCGCAGCTGCTGCAGGCTTCCCTGTCGTGGGTGGTCAGCATGCTAACTATATCAAAATTCAGCTAACACAATTTCGTGATGGAGTTCGTCACAACGATTTAAATGGCATGATGCAAGATGTAGCTAAAAAATTATCTGATGCTGATATCGAAGCATTATCTAAATATATTTCAAGTATTAAGCACTAATACCCTTGAATATTTACTAATAAAAAAATGGGCTTTCTAGCCCTTTTTTTATGCCACCAAGTTGACGTTGACGTAAGCTTCATCGATTATTGCTTGACAGTGTTCACACTTTTAGCGTTAAATACACCCCGTACCGAGGTAAACCCAACTGTTTGTAACATAAATCTAATAACATCAAGCAGGTTTCGGACTGATACATTTAAGATATAAGAATAAAGATAATTCATAATAATAATAATTTAAGACCACTCACTAATAATAATAATATGAGTCGAGATTTCATTTTGAAATACTGGTCGCAGAATTTGTAAGGAATAGACCGATTGGTCGACATGCTATTTAGCACTGCCTTACACAACAGAGTGACTGATAACCCAGAGTATTATTTGAAGGATTCAAATAATGGCAAACAAAGCTTATTGCTGAGGATGCACCCGCTGGAAGCTTTATCGCTCGAAGGTATAAAGTAACAAGGATGGTTAACTAATGTCATTGAAGACAATTAGGATAATGATGCGTCATTGAAGACCATCTACGGAAGCTGTAGTCAGGACGGCAACAGAATATAAAAAAGCGTCATTGATGACCAATAACAATTAAAAACGGCATGGAAAGCAGAAGAAATAAAGATCTGACCGGGATAGTCACATAGCAAGTACGGATACTTGGAATCAGAATAAAGTGCGTTAGGCACTATTTTACGAGGCGGCAGTTTATACTGCCGCTTTTTTTTATGCCCAAATAGCATCAATATCAACTTCATTTCAAATACTTACTTTAAATTAACCGCATTCGCTATATAATCGTTTATTAAGTCAATACTTAGGTAATGCTGTATTTGATGAACGTATGTCCGCTTTGTAATCATAGTGCTGATTTTTTTGTTCAAGACAAAAAAAGAGCTTTCTACATCTGCGAACGGTGTGGCTTAGTCTTTGCTAACCCAAAATCACATCTTATGCCAGATGTTGAGCGTCAGCGTTACGGTCGATCGCAAAAGTCATCGAGTCAGAAACCATTATCGCAATTTATTCTGCCACTATTAGCCCAAATATCTCAGCAACAGAGCGGTGCGTTAACTGGTCTTAATTTTGGCCGCTTACTTGACGACCAGAGCAGACAATCCATTGTTGATGCTGGTCATCTTGTTAATCAGTACGACCCATTCTTTGCTGCAGATCAGTCGGTACTGCAACATAGCTATGATTTTGTATGTTGTTACCGGGTATTCGAACACTTTCGTCATCCACACCGTGAATGGAAATTACTCAATCAACTGGTTAAACCCAATGGCTGGTTAGCAATAGGCACGCCTTTATTGACCGATCAAGACCATTTTGCCAAATGGCATTACAAAAACAATCCAACTCATGTAAGCTTTTACCAGCAGCAGACATTCGAATATTTAGCATTAAATAGTGATTTTGAGCTATTATTTGCATCGAAAGATCTGGTTTTGATGCAAAAATCATCAAAATCTGATATAAAGCGCATCCTTATTTAGTGCCTTGTAGAAATTGCTCTGCAAGGACGTGTTTAGAAAACCTAACGAGAACATCATGGCTCGCAGTAAAAAAACTCGCAAAGGCGGCGAAAACGGCGCTAAGTTTGCACCTAGAGTAAAAAAAGTTGATCGCAACGCGGTCGATGGTAAAAAATCTGAAACCGGCCGTAAATCAGGCAGCCGTCACAATGAAACGTTGCTTAAACAAGCATCAGGTAACACTTCGGTTAAGAGTAAAGATGTCCGTCATGGCAGCAAAAAGCCGGTAGCACTTACTTTACCTACGTCTGTTACCGCGCCATTAGTGGTTAAGCCTAAACAGCCTAAACTGACTGACGAACAGAAGTTACTGAAACTTGAAGATGATCCAAGACTAAATCAGTTACTTGACCAACTTGAAGAAGGTCGTGATTTATCTGACACTGATCAAAAGTGGTTGAATATTCAATTAGACAAAATTGAGCAACTGATGTTGAGCTTAGGCCTAACTGAAGGCGATGATACGCCAACACAAAGTCCTAAAAAGCAACTGAGTGACGATGAACTATTAAATCGTTTTGAATCAGGTGCCGATATGCTTAAAGATTATCAGCAGAAAGATTAATCTGCTCGATGAAAGTAATACCAAGCTATTTCTTGGTTTGATATCAAAAAACTGGCGCAAATCGCGCCAGTTTTGTATTCAAAAAAGGATAAATTGTGTCTACAACCGCCATCGTAATTGCTCTACTCATCATTGTAGCCCTTGCTACCTACGCAACACACTTACTGTTAACGCTTAAACGTACAACACAAGCTAATCAACAAGCACTTTCTGAGCGTAAGGCTAAAGCTGAAGAACGTAGACAACAAATACTGACTGATATCCGTTACATTGCCGCAGCAATGCTAGAAGATCGTTGTGAACTGTCTGAAGGCGTTATGCGCATAGGTAAATTATTTGATGCATTATCCTTGTCAGAACAAGTTGTGGCAGACTTCCCTAACCTGTTTACCCATTATGAGCTGATTAGAAACCATCCCATCATGGAAGCGCGTAATGAGCTACCAAAACAACAACGGATGAAGTTTGATTTTGAGCGGATGAAATCAGAAGCAGAGTTAGAACAGGTTATTCTAGACGAAGCAAAACACATAGCCGAGTTTGATAAGCCAACCACTCATTAGCGCAACATATTAGTTAACCTGAACTCGAGATAAGAGTTCAGGAGGTCATAATAAAAAACACAATCTTAGTCACTATCGCTATCAAACTTGTTATTTATTCTGCTAACAAGATGAAATAACGCGTCAATAGCTAGCCAATGGCAAGTTTGCAGCAACTTAACTAATCACATTTATCTCATGCCTTAGCACAATTGAGGTTAAGCATGAAATTAGTACGATTGCAGGCTATGCTGATAACACATCAGCTAAAGTACGCATCAGCAGATGCCAGCAACAAATTAACGTCAATTAACCACACCAGTTTGGCTGACAAATTGAAATAACAAGAAGCTTAATAAAGCTCAATGATTGGGGTCACACTATGCTCAGTTCACTTTGCTTAGGATTACTCAAAATACTGGGTTGGGAATTTGATGGCCAACTCGATAATACTAAGCCATGCGTCATTATTGTTGGCCCGCATACCAGTAATTGGGATTTCATCATTGGCATTATCGCCCGCAGCGCCTTAGGCACCAAAATTCATTTTTTAGGCAAGCATCAGCTGTTTATTCCGCCCTGGGGATGGCTATTTCGCGCCATGGGCGGTAGCCCTGTCGATAGACGTAAATACAATAATTTAGTTGATGGCGTGGTGCTGTTATTCCAACAAGATCCACTTTATAAACTGGCATTAGCACCTGAAGGCACACGTAGCCCTGTAACTCGTTGGAAAAGTGGTTTTTACCATATCGCAGCCAAAGCGGATGTTGATATAGTGCCAATCGGATTAGATTTTGGCCGCAAAGCGGTTGTGATTGCCAAACCGTTAAGACCGACGGGAGATATTGAACGCGAAATAAATCAGTTAATGGATTTTTACCGTTCTATCAAAGGCTATCATCCAAAAATGGTTCCTGATTATCAGCAGAAATAGTACTGCAATAATTAACGTTCAATTAGCTTATATTGATTAATCAGAAGTGCGACAGTGTTGGATATACAAGAAGTGTCTTACACAGCATTCAGCGGTTTTTATAACACGCTTTCTAAACTCTCAGCGGCTAGCACATAGCTGCCGCCTAAACGTATAACGTGCGTTGGCGTATGGATCCGCACTAAAGATAGCACTAGCCGAGTCGACTCTTGCGAGATGAACACCGGAGACTCACCCCAAAAGGTTACCCCAGCTAAATCAAACCGACTGCGAGTACTGTTAATCTCACCCAAAAAGTGAGTGTCTGTGGCACTAATAGTACTGCGGGCGATCTTCATCTTTTTCTGCTGCATACCTATGCGACTAGACTTGATGGTTACAATCGAGTCACTCATCGTGAGCTGGTTTACATCAACATTGTCAATGAACACCAATTTGCAGTCTTCAATAATGAGCTGATCATAATGCCCAGAAAAATATTGTTGGCTTTCTTGATAGCATTTGCCAATACGCTTACTGCTATTTTCTGAATGTTGCTCACGAGCCAAAACATTAGCATTAGAAGGAAAAATAGAAGTCGATGCTAGACCCGTTAATAACATTTGATTAAAGATGTGTGGATGCGATTTCATCGGTACATGCCCTGCACCAGCAATAACCTGCAGTTGTGCTGTGGGTAATACATGTAGCAGTGCTTGAGCGGTCCGTAGTGGCGCAACTTGATCATCTGCGCCCCAAATTAACTGCGTCGCGGGCATCTGTTGGTAATTAAGCACTGAGAAGTTTTGTTCCATTAATGCTAATGCCGCATTAGTATTGGTTTGTTCGCCAATGGTCATATTACGAATAGACTCATTGTGACTTAACCATTTCGTTGGATCCAACCCGGTTCCAGTTTTCTCTAGTATCTTATCGGCAAAGTTATCAACCCGGGCTAACACTCGGCGTAAGCCTTGTGGTAATTCGCTACTAGCCATACCTCGTTTAGAAATCTGTTTTAAGTAGGCAGTCCGGTCCAAAATGCCGGCGGCATCGACCAGTACGAGTTGCTCAATTTTGCTGGGGTACTGACTAGCATAGTATAAGCTAATCGCTGCCCCCATCGAGTGTCCCACAAGATGTACCTGAGCATTGGGATGGCGATAATGGCTAATAACCCAATCGATCACCTTGGCATATTCTTTAGGTGAATAGGTAAATACCGCACCTTGCGATAGACCAAAACCAGGTAAATCGATAGCAACTACATGATACTGCTTTGCTAACGCGGGAATCACCGTTAACCAGTCTTTAGAAGCCAGCTCACCTAAGCCGTGAATAAGAACAACGGTGTCACGGTGCTCAAGCCCTGCTTGTAGCACAAACAGCGGGGTTTGATGGCTCGGTACTATCACTCGTTCAAATTGATAGTTTGTTGGGTAATCAGCTAGCTCTGCGGTTGTTAATGGCTCGGCTGTCAGTGGTTTTACAGCGCCTATTGAGCGAACTTGCCTATTGATATCATTAAACCAATTAGCTTGCACGGGCATCGCCCACCACAGCAACAGCAATGATATTAATACCAGGAATTTAACCACTGCAAATATCGCTTATCTGGCGGCTTATCAATGCTGTTCGGTACATTGCTTTATGCTGCGAATGTCAGTACCTGTTGGGCTTTGAAACGCACGTAAACCAAACTCAGGTAACACGGCAAAAATGTGATCAAAAATGTCTGCCTGAATCGCTTCATAATAGGTCCAACGAATGTCATTGGTAAAAATATATAATTCTATCGGCAAGCCCTCAGTGGTTGGAGCAAGCTGCCTTACCATCAATGTCATGTCTTTATGTACTTTGTCATGACGACGTAAATACTCTTGTAAGTATGCTCTAAATGTTCCGATATTGGTTAAATGACGGCCATTCACCTTCATCTCAATATCACTTATGTTGGCATTAGCAACACTGATTTCACTGAATACTTGCGGTAAATACTCTTTCAAATAATTGACTTTGCCTAAGCGAATACGTTCTTCATCGGTCAAAAACTGAATGCTATTGACGTCGATATTGATTGAGCGCTTAATTCGTCGACCGCCCGACTCGGACATGCCGCGCCAGTTCTTAAATGCATCAGACACTAATGCATAGGCTGGGATCATGGTAATGGTATTGTCCCAGTTTCGTACTTTCACTGTGGTTAAGGTTACATCTTCAACGGCGCCGTCTGCAGCGTATTTATCCATTTGGATCCAATCGCCTTTACTCACCATGCGGTTAGCAGCAAGTTGAATCCCAGCAACGAAGCCCAAAATGGTGTCTCGGAACACCAACATAACCAAACCGGTAGCCACACCTAAACCACTAAAGAAATAAATAGGCGACTGGTCGGCTAAAATAGCAAAGACAACAATTAACCCAATAAAAAATAGGAATAACTTAGTCAGCTGCACAAAACTTTTTACCGGTAAACGGCGATTAACATGATTAATATCAGCAATTTCATCAATCGCATTCAACCCGCTATACACAGCTCGAATCATAAAAAACACTAACAACGCGCTAAGGAAACGGTCAATAAAAGCGCTAATCAATTCATGCTCGGTGAGCACAATAGGGATCAATAAATCGAGGATTAAAATAGGGATCAAAATAGCGAGACGTTCAAACACATTAAAGCGCATGAAAATATCGTCCCAAGTCACCGAGGATCGGCGGATCACTGCATTCACACCGTGAACGACAAATCGATGGGTAATGTAATAACTTAAACCTGCCACAACCACACAAGCCAAAATTAATATCGATGTCGCGACACCATCCGATGGTTGGCTATTAATACCCAAACGGGTTAACCAAGCCGCAATTTCAATCCGCACTTCTGTATTCACAAACAAATCCTTAGCCACGTTTGCCCTTTACTCAATCAAAAGACGTAAATTAAACCGCATAAATGCAAGCAAACATTCACAGGCTTATCAGTGTGCTCATTATGCATGGTGTTGATGTATAACGTTACCGAAACATCGACTCTATCGGTCAAGATGATAAATTTAATGCAAGTTACTATTTTCACGATTATGTTAACAGTTGCAATGAATGTGAGTATACCCAAACAAGATTAAACAAAAATTAGCTTTGACGCGTGGGCAATAAAAGATAATAAAAAAGGACCTTGCGGTCCTTTATCAAATTACTCTAAACATATCCTGTTCATGACATGTAGTTTCGCTCAATTAAAAACTCGGTAACATGCCCTGCGGTAGCAATCGGTTAAAACTGGCGCCATACAACAAGTCGACCGAGTTCTCGATATCAGGTGAAAAGTAACGGTCTTTATCATAAAACGTCACTATTTCACGCAGTTCAGCTTTGGCCAGCGCCACAGCTGCGCTTGGTTGCAACGGCTTTCTAAAATCTAACCCTTGCGCAGCAGCTAACAACTCAATCGCCAACACGCCACGGGTATTTTCACTCATGTAGCGTAAACGTCGTGCAGCAAATGTCGCCATCGACACATGATCTTCTTGGTTTGCCGATGTCGGTAAACTGTCTACCGAGGCCGGATGCGCATAGGTTTTGTTTTCCGATGCGAGTGCAGCTGCAGTGACCTGGGCAATCATAAAGCCAGAATTCACCCCACCGTTATCCACCAAAAATGGTGGTAACTTAGACAAGCTAGAATCAATCAACAACGCCATTCTGCGCTCCGAAATAGAGCCCATTTCAGCAATCGCAATCGCGAGGTTATCAGCCGCCATCGCAACGGGTTCGGCATGGAAGTTACCGCCCGAAATAATATCGCCCGTATCTTGGAACACCAATGGATTATCAGTAACACCGTTTGCCTCAGCGCCAAGCACTTCTGCTGCTTGACGGATTTGGGTTAAGCACGCACCTAAAACCTGTGGCTGACAGCGCAGTGAGTATGGATCTTGTACTTTTTCACAATTAGTGTGACTTAAGCTAATTTCAGACTCACTTGTTAATATATGACGGAAAATAGCTGCCGAATCGATTTGACCTTTTTGCCCGCGCGCAGCATGAATGCGTGCATCAAATGGACTACGGCTGCCCATAGCGGCTTCAACACTCATGGCGCCAATAATTGAACTGGCGGCAAACAAATCTTCTGCATTAAACAAGCCTTCAAGCGCCAGCGCTGTTGAGGCCTGGGTACCATTCAGTAACGCTAAGCCTTCTTTGGCCGCTAATTCAATAGGTGCAAGCCCGGCAATCTCAAGCCCTTCCGCTGCTGAGATAATCAGCCCTTGATAGCTCATTTCACCTTCACCTAACAAAGGTAAACACATGTGAGCTAATGGCGCTAAGTCACCCGATGCCCCGACTGATCCTTTTTCTGGCACACACGGATACACACCAGCATTCACTAGCTGGATGAGAAACTCGATAACCTCTAAACGAATACCTGAAAAACCGCGGCTTAATGAGTTAATTTTTAACACTATCATTAAGCGCACGGTAGCATCTTGCATGTATTTTCCTATGCCAGCGGCGTGGGACAATACAATAGAGCGTTGCAATAATTGCAGATCTTCTGGAACAATTTTAGTGTTGGCTAACAAGCCAAAGCCAGTATTGATACCGTAAACAGTACGGCCTTCACGTAATACTTGTTGGACGATTTCAGCACTTTGATTAATGTCTTTAATCGCTTCTTTCGCAAGGGTAAGCTTGACACTATTACGGCTGATCGCACGAGTCTGCGCCAGTGTTAACGTACCTGGAATAAGTTCAAATGAATAAGTCGACATGGATTAAGCTCCTAACATTGGCAGGTCTAAGCCTTGCTCTTTGGCACATTTTTTTGCAATGTCATAGCCAGCATCTGCATGACGCATTACCCCAGTAGCAGGGTCGTTCCACAATACTCGGCCTAAACGTACCGCAGCCTCATCGGTTCCGTCGGCCACTATCACCACCCCAGAATGTTGACTAAAGCCCATACCAACGCCGCCACCATGGTGTAATGACACCCAAGTTGCACCACTAGCTGTATTGAGTAAGGCATTCATTAATGGCCAATCTGACACCGCATCAGAGCCGTCTAACATGGCTTCTGTTTCGCGATTTGGACTGGCAACTGAGCCTGAATCTAAGTGATCTCGGCCAATAACAATCGGTGCCGCTAACTCACCGTTTTTGACCATTTCATTAAAGGCTAACGCTAAGCGGGCACGATCTTTAAGCCCTACCCAGCAAATACGTGCAGGTAAGCCTTGAAACGCAATACGCTCACGCGCCATGTCGAGCCAATTGTGTAACTGCGGATTATCTGGAATCAGCTCTTTGACTTTGGCATCTGTTTTGTAAATATCTTCCGGATCGCCAGACAAGGCTACCCAACGGAATGGTCCAATGCCTTCACAAAATAACGGCCGCACGTATGCTGGTACAAACCCAGGGAAGTCGAACGCATTCGTGACGCCTTCTTCAAACGCCATTTGGCGAATATTGTTACCATAATCTGTGGTTGCTGCACCGGCTGCCTGTAATGCCAACATTGCTCTAACTTGCACTGCCATTGACTGCTTCGCCGCTTTAACGACTGCCGCTTCGTTAGTTTTACGCATTTGAGCGGCGTATTCTAAAGTCCAGCCTTGAGGTAAATAACCGTTTAATGGGTCGTGCGCGGAGGTTTGGTCTGTCACCACATCAGGCACAATGCCGCGGGTCACTAGCTCTGTAAACACATCGGCGGCATTCGCTAATAAACCGACCGAAACCGGCTTGCCGCTTTGGTTTGCTTCATAAATCATCGCTAATGCTTGATCTAATGAAGTGGCTTTTTTGTCGACGTAACCAGTGCGCATGCGAAAATCGATACGGGTTTCATCTACTTCACAGGTTAATACCGAATAACCCGCCATAGTACCAGCCAGTGGTTGTGCACCACCCATGCCACCTAAACCGCCAGTTAAAATCCACTTACCCGCTGACGAGCCATTAAAGTGCTGTTTAGCCATGGCGACAAACGTTTCGTAAGTGCCTTGAACAATGCCTTGCGAACCAATATAAATCCACGAACCCGCAGTCATTTGGCCATACATGGCCAAACCTTTCTTATCCAGTTCGTTAAAGTGTTCCCAATTCGCCCAATGTGGCACTAGGTTTGAATTAGCAATAATGACCCGTGGCGCATTGCTATGAGTGGTAAACACCCCAACAGGTTTACCAGACTGCACTAATAAGGTTTGATCGTCTTCAAGACGTTTAAGCACCTCAATAATTTTGTCGTAACTTTGCCAATCGCGCGCGGCGCGGCCAATGCCGCCGTACACCACTAAATCTTCAGGGCGTTCGGCAACATCAGGGTGTAAGTTGTTCATTAACATGCGCATCGCAGCTTCGGTTTGCCAACTTTTACACTGTAATTGGGTACCGTGCGGGGCAATAATGCGACGGCTTGGGTCGTGTCGTTTATCCATATGTTCCTCTTCAACCGAGTTTATTCAGTTTGGTTTTTTATTGCTCTTGTTGTGTATTTTTAATGTCTTACGGTTTTCATTTTCGATACCACCTTTTAACGCGCAAAGGTTAAATGGCCGCCTAGTTTGAATTTGCTGCCCGGATGAACTAAACGAGCAAAACTGACCACTCCTTGGCGTGACCAGGTACGACGTAAAATTTGTAAACAGGGTTCAGTCGCTGCTATCGCCAAACGTTGTTGTAACAGCTCGTTAGCCATAATGGCTTCAACGGTATGTTTAGCCTCTGTCAGTGGCGCTACGGCCGATAAATATTCATGGGGAGTATGTGAGCTAAAATCTTGTTGTAGGTAATCAGGCACCAGCAGTGGGTTCACATAACGCTCTTCAACTTGTAATGGTAAGCCTTGTTCGCAATGCACCAACACCGAATAAAATACAGGGCTGCCCAATTCCAGCCCCAATGCATTAGCCACTGTTGTGCTGGCCTCAATTTGTCTCAATTCAAGCTGGTTAACACTGTAGCCATGGCCACGGTCTTTTATCTCGTCGGCAATATTGCGAATAGCCAACAATGACGATTGCGACTTTAATCCGGCCACAAACGTACCTACCCCTTGAGTACGTTCTAACACGCCAGATTCAACCAGCTCAGTTAACGCCCGCCTTGCTGTCATACGGCTACAGGCAAACAATTCAGTTAACTGATTTTCAGATGGGACACGATCGTTCTCTTGCCATTCGCCCGTTTCAATACGGCTCAAAATGAATTGTTTTATTTGGGCAAACTTTGCTTGGGCCATATCAGCAGCTCTCGGTTTTTTAGACAATAATGTCATTGCTGTTTAAAAACACATCATTCATCCTACCTTGTATATACAAGTTAAAACAAGTATTGTTTAGCAATCAATAATTAATGCATTTTTAGGGGTTTTTATGTCGTGGGATCAAGTGTGGATTGATGTAAACGTGGCCACCATGGATACCAATATCCAAGGGGCTTACGGCGTAATACCTCAAGCGGCTATTGCAATAAAAGATGGCAAAATTGCTTGGGTTGGCCCGCGCAGTGAACTACCTGAATTTGATGTACTGGCAACCCCAGTTTACAGAGGCAAAGGCGGCTGGATAACACCAGGGCTTATCGATGCACACACCCACTTAGTCTTTGCCGGTAATCGCGCCAATGAGTTTGAACAACGCTTACAAGGTGCGAGTTACCAAGATATCGCTCGGGCTGGCGGCGGTATTATCTCAACCGTTAACGCCTGTCGTGAAGCTGATGAAGCTGAGTTATTTGAACTGGGTCGACAACGCTTAAACGCCCTAGCCAGAGAAGGCGTCACCACGGTTGAAATTAAATCTGGTTACGGCTTGAACACCGAAACAGAACTTAAATTATTGCGCGTTGCTCGTGAGCTAGGCGAACATCATCACATTGATGTAAGCACCACCTTCTTGGGCGCCCATGCTGTTCCGCCAGAATATAAAGACAATGCAGATGCCTATATTGACCTCGTCATTAATGACATGCTCCCCGCGGTAATCGCCGAAAACCTTGCTGATGCCGTCGATGTATTTTGTGAAAATATCGCCTTTAATCTTGAGCAAACTGAGCGAGTATTAACTGCGGCTAAACAGGCAGGTCTGCAGATTAAACTGCATGCTGAGCAATTAACCAATATGGGCGGCAGCGCCTTAGCAGCCAAGCTTGGGGCTAAATCGGTCGATCATATTGAGTTTCTAGATGAAGCAGGTATTAAAGCCATAAGCGAAAGTGGTACCTGTGCAACCTTGTTACCCGGCGCATTTTATTTTTTACGCGAAACCCAATTACCGCCAATCGACTTACTGCGTCAATACAAGGTGCCAATGGTTATTGCCAGCGATTTTAATCCGGGGTCATCGCCTATTTGCTCCACTTTATTGATGCTCAATATGGCTTGCACCTTATTCAAGCTCACCCCAGAAGAAGCCTTACAAGGTGTAACCATTAATGCTGCAAAAGCACTTGGTATCGACAATAATGTCGGCAGTATTACCGTAGGTAAACAAGCTGATTTTTGTTTGTGGGATATCACCACTCCAGCACAATTAGCTTATGCTTACGGAGTGAACCTGTGTAAAACCGTTGTCAAAAATGGTCAGGTAGTTGCGCTACCCAATTAAACAGTTAAACCGTTAAACAATTGGGCTCAACTTATATCCGTCAAATAGCCCTCAACTTCAGTTCAAACTCACTACTAATAGCAGTACCACTGGCGATAATGTCTATCTCCAGTAGCGCTGCTATGTACGTCACCTCAAATCCCGAGTTCAGATTTATTAAACTATTGGGCAATAAAACCGTGATTTTAAGGTCAGTTTCATTTAGGCTGACTATATTAATGAACAATCGTTCAACTTGTTATAGTCAGTATCACAGACAACAATAGTGAGATGAATACTCGATAAGTTCTTTTTAACCAACATCACATTGCCAGAGGTTTTATGAAAATCCGTGTTTTAATATCGCTTGCGACAGCTTTTTTTATGCTTAATACCAGTAGCGCTTTTGCTAAAGATCTAGCAGATACTGCGGTGCAAGCACCATTAGTTAAGCCTAAAGTGATTATTTTTGATGTGAATGAAACCTTGTTAGATCTTGAAAATATGCGCGCCTCTGTGGGTAAAGCGCTTAATGGCCGTGAAGATTTACTGCCATTATGGTTCTCAACCATGCTGCATCATTCTTTAGTAGTTTCAGCTACAGGTGATTACCAAACGTTTGGTAGCATTGGCGTTGCGTCACTGCAAATGGTCGCCGAAATCAACGGCATTGCCATTACACCAGAACAAGCTAAAACCGCCATTTTAACGCCACTTCGTTCATTACCCGCTCACCCAGATGTTGCGGAAGGTTTAGCTAAATTGAAGGCCCAAGGCTACAAACTAGTCACCTTAACCAATTCATCATTGGAAGGCGTAACCTTACAGCTTAAAAATGCTAATTTAAGCCAGTATTTTGATGCCAACTTAAGCATAGAGTCTGTTGGAGTATTTAAGCCGCATTTAAAAACGTACCAATGGGCCATTAAAGATTTAGGTGTTAATGCAAATGAAGCGTTAATGGTTGCCGCGCACGGCTGGGATATTGCCGGTGCAGATAAAGCAGGCTTACAAACCGCCTTTATTCGTCGCCAAGGTAAAGTGTTGTTCCCACTAGCAGCACAACCAGACTACAACGTACTGGATGTAAACGAATTAGCCAGCACCCTAGCTAAGTTCAACTAGCCTTAACGATTATCGCCCAGTATTAGCTGGGCGATAAATTTACACAGCAATGAGTATTTCCTTCTATATAGCCCCATCAATCTCCCCCCCCCTTAAGACGACTTGCACTGCCCCTTGCCATTAACCATTAATTAACATTTAATGAATGCTGATTAATCGTCGTCATAAAAAGGGAAAACAGATGAGAAAGGAATATTTAGCGCTATCAGTGGCATTATGTTTGGCTAGTTTAAGCGCAAACACCATGGCACAAACCACACTGATGCATCATGTTAATGGCTACACGCTCGTCGACGGAAAACTGCAAACCTTCAATGCTATCCAATTTACTGACGACAAAATTGATCGACTATTTACCTTAAATCAAGCCTTACCGAGTGCAATTGATATCACCTCAGTTGATGGCAAAGGTAAAACCTTATTACCTGGATTAATCGACGCCCACGGTCATGTGCTAGGGTATGGTTTGAGTTTATTAACCGCAGACTTGACCAATACCAGTAGCGAACAACAAGCCGTTGAACGCGCGCAAGCATTTAGTAAAAACAACCCGACTGATGGATGGTTAATGGGCCGAGGTTGGAACCAAGAGTTATGGGACAGCAAACAATTCCCGACTAAAGAAAGCCTAGATAAGGCCTTTAAAGCTAATCCGGTATCATTTGGCCGAGTTGACGGTCATGCCATTTGGGTTAACAGCAAAGCGTTAGCACTCGCGGGAATTTCGTCAACCACAGTGGCACCAGAAGGCGGTGAAATTGTTAAAGACGAGCAAGGTAATCCTACTGGTGTATTAATCGATAATGCGATGAACTTAGTGTTTAACATCGTCCCCGATCTCAATCAGCAGCAATTACAATCAACCTTAACCCTAGCGATGGATAGCCTAGCGTCATACGGGCTAACCAGTGTGCACGATGCCGGCATCAACATCGACAACATCAAGGCATACCAACAATTAGCAGCGAACAATGCCATGAGCGTGCGGGTTAATGGCATGCTATCGGTTGAAGACCCTCGCTTTACCACCATCTTAAAGCAAGGCCATATCACCACTGCTAATGACATGTTTAAAGTCGACAGCGTTAAAATATCAGCCGATGGCGCGCTTGGCAGCCGCGGCGCAGCGTTAATCAAAGAATATTCAGATCAACCCGGCCATAAAGGCTTAATGCTGTATTCAGACGATCAACTCGGCAAACTGATTTTACAGTCGATGAAAGCAGGTTTTCAGGTTAATACTCACGCCATTGGCGACAACGCCAATCAAGTGGTGCTCGATAAATACCAAACTACCATTGCAGCAACCGACTCAAAAGCATTACGCCATCGCATTGAACATGCACAAATTCTCGATTTAGCCGACATACCGCGCTTTGCCCAACTTGGGGTTATCGCATCGATTCAAGCAACCCACGCCACCAGCGACAAAAATATGGCCGAAAACCGTTTAGGTAAAGCCCGCTTGGCCGGTGCTTATGCGTGGCGCAAGCTGTTAAACGCTAATGCCGTCATCGCCAATGGTTCAGACTTCCCTATTGAATCGCCCAACCCATTTTTTGGATTGCATGCATCCGTAACCCGCCAAGACCATGTTAACCAACCACTAGACGGCTGGCTCGCCACTGAAAAACTATCACGTATCGAAGCACTCAAAAGCTTCACCATCGACGCCGCCTACGCAGGCCATCAAGAGCAGCTTTTAGGCTCATTAGAACCCGGTAAAAAAGCAGACTTTATCCTAGTCGAAGATGACTATTTTACAATCGACCCACAACAGATCTGGCAAAACAAAGTCATCGCCACCTGGGTCAACGGCCGCAAGGTATTTGCACAAGAGTAAACTGCGTTGAGTAGGGTTTATTGATAAGTAAGATAAGTAAGATAAGTAGAATTGGTCTAACGCGTTTTAAGGGGAAACGCGTTAAGGCTAATACCTAAAGACTGGCGGGAGCTCATATTTGTTAGGTATTTTGTAACTCAGGCATAATTTCCATTAATTTAGAGAACCAATTTTTTACTAACTGATTGGTTTTATAAATAGGAGTAAAACCTGAACCTGTTGGTGTTAGATAAATAGTATTTTCAACTGAATCAACTATATAACTAATCTTAATACAGTTTAACTTAAAAGGTTTTGCAACCCGAGAATAGTGAGATATTTCAATATTTTTTATTGAGCTACGAGTAATGGAATAATTATTTTTTTTACCGAGGTATTCTAAACCATCATTTGTAAGTGAAAGCTGACCTTTGTCGGTGTATAGATAAATATACTTTCCATAAAATGTACTTTGATGTTCTAGCGTAGATACATAACAAAATTGGTTCTGAAATTCTGATTCCACGAAATATTCCTTTATTAGTGAAATACCAACACCTCATTAAGAGAAAAATAATATGTTGGCTAAAATAAGCGACGTAGGAGCAAAATCCAACTGTTATTTGTCCTGATTCATCAAATTGTTAACAGTAATTTGCTAGATTATGATTCTTCAATACACTTAAAACGAATTTCGGTTTTAGGGAAATTACCAAATATAAATGGCGGTTTTGCATCGATAGTTTCTAGAACTTTAACCATTTTTTTTGACTTTTGACACTGTGCATACGCTTCTGTCATAGCCTCTGCTTTTAGCGTACCCATACCAGTAAAACCTGTAGCAGCTTGACGAGAAACCATATAAGTTTCACCGCCCATTGGAATGATGCCTGAGTTTTGAGCGCAACCAGCTAAAACAAGAACTAGAGGTATAATGGCATACTTCACGAGATGTAGATTCCTTTTACTGTTAACAACTTATTGAACTGCTAGCCAAATAAAGTCGGACATTTAAGTTATTGATTAATCTACATCCTACATTTGCTATCTATTTAGTGTAAAGCAATTAAATCTATTCATGTTGCCTTTACATATAGACTACTAAGACTACAAACAAAAAGAATATGTGAGCAGACTAAAACCACCAGGATTCAATAACATTGAGGACGTTGAAGAAAATAGCGTGAGTCCAGACATGGATGTCTGGCTAGCTTTCGAGGTACAGGATGTACCACCGAAAGCGTTAGCATTTTCGAATAAGGCCGAAGAACACCAAAACGAAGTCAAAAGCTGGATTCAACCACGTCGCGAAATTATCGCTTTTCAGATAATTTTGATGTGGCGGCTGGGAGTTCCAAGAGGGAACAGCCGTTGGTTTCCTCTTGGTCTGGTGTGGGCGAAGCGCCACGACCTTAGTGGCCGCAGGCCATAAATCAAAGATAATAAAAACAAATAAGAATTACTGAGATAACAGCAAGAAATTGACCATGTCATCACAACCTAAATGCTGACATAGCCAAAACAAACGCGGAATAAACGAATTAAGCTTGGGTAAACAACTGATACAACTTATCTTTTAATACCAAACGGTCAAGCTTTGCTTGCTCAATAAAGTCATCACTTGTTGGAGTATTGCGTAACTCCAGCTTACGAATTTCAGTATCTAATTTATGATACAGCTTCGCATCTTCAGCAAACTCAGTATCATTGGCGGTTAACAATGAAATCTTGTCTTGATACTCAGGGAAATCAACTAATAACGCATGGCTTTCACCTAACATACTTCTCTCCTTTTCATGTCAATGTCTAATAATGTTAGACCATATTTACACCTTATCGTCAAACTTACTCTCATGTTTTCCAATAACAAGCATATAAAAACTGCAACAGCTTAACCGCTATAACTGTTAGGATATGCTTATATTCGTACTTGAATACCGCTATTAACTTAATGAGTAATCAATGAAAAAACTTCTCAATGTCTTAATCATCAGTCTGCTCGTCAGCGCATGTTCAGATCCAGCAACACCTGAAAATAATTCCAACTCTATCACCGCAACAGCGGGAAAGTCTGCTACTAAGCTCAGTCTTAAGCAGCAAGTAGAGTCGATCACTAAAGACTATTTTGTACTCAGACCTGAAATTGCCACTTATTATGGCGTGAGCGACGCAAGCATCAATGCCAAAGTGATGTCTAAACTCACCGACTACAGCCCATCGGGTGAAACCCATCGTCGCAAAGGGCTTAAGGCAATACTGAGTCAACTCAACGATATTGATGCAACAAGCTTAACTCCCTCAGAAACAATCAGCTTAAACGCGATAAAGTCTGAAGTGAAAGGCGCTTTATTACCTGCTCAAACAGTGAATTATGGCACGGTATTAGGCGAGTATGGCGTGTGGTTTTTACCCTATGCCGTAAACCATTTATCGGGTTTGCAAATTGAATTCCCCGGTTACATGGAAGACAAATTTTCCGTTACCAATACCGATGAAGCGAACGCTTATTTAAACCGTTTAAGCATATACCCTGCAGCGATGGGGACGCTTATCGATAAGCTTAACCATGATGCCGACATAGGCGTCATTCCACCAGACTTTGTCATTGATAACACACTGCGTGGGTTACAGGCCCAAATCAGCGGCCCAGCCAACAGCCATCCTTTAGTGACCAGCTTCAACGCTAAACTTAACGCAGCCAAAGTGGCCGATAGCGATACATTGGTAAAGTCTGCTACGGAACTGGTCGAGACTAAATACTATGCCGCCACCCGCCAACTGATCAACGCCTTAGAAGCCGTGCGCCCAAAAGCAACTCATGAAGCTGGCATTGGGCGTTTACCTCAAGGGGCGAAGTTATATCAAACGCTGATCCAGCATTTAGGCAATTCGACCAAAACTGCTGATGAAATTCATCAACTCGGTTTAGCTGAAGTCGCCCGGATTACTGCCGAGATGGACGGGCTACTCAAAGAAGTCGGTTATGTTGATGGCACCGTCGGCGAGCGCATGCAGGTGTTACTCAACGACCCACAATATCTTTACCCTAATACCCCAGAAGGCAAGCAACAGCTAATGGCCGATATTGATGCCGACTTAGCCTTGGTTGATGCAAAATTACCACAGTGGTTTGGTCGCTTGCCTAATCAAGATGTGGCTATTGAAGCGGTACCAGACAGCCGTGCGGCTTCTACTAGCGGCGCATTTTATGATGCCCCTTCGCAAGATGGTTCGCGTAAAGGCACCTTCTGGATCAGCTTGTATGACACTGCATCACTGCCATCTTATTCATTACAGACCTTGACCTACCACGAGACCAATCCTGGTCATCATTTACAAACCATTATTGGCTTATCTGATGAATTACCGCTGCTAAGCACAGTGTTTTATTCCAATGCCGCTGGCGAAGGTTGGGCTTTATATGCCGAACGTTTAGCGGCCGAAATGGGCATTTATGCTAATGACCCTATCGACAACATTGGCCGTTTGCAGTCAGAGTTACATCGTGCAGTTCGCCTGGTGGTTGATACAGGCATGCACGCCAAAGGCTGGAGCCGTGAACAAGCCATTGACTACGCGGTGGCAACTGAAGGGATTCATTTATCAGAAGCCACCGGCGAAATTGAGCGCTATACCGTTTGGCCAGGCCAAGCACTCGGCTATAAGTTAGGTGAGCTGAAAATTATCGAACTACGTACCAAAGCCAAGCAAGTCTTAGGTGATAAGTTTGATATTAAAGTGTTCCACGATCGCTTATTAGAAAATGGCGCATTGCCATTAGATTTAATGGAGCAAAAAATTAATCAGTGGTTAGCCAGCGAAACGGCTGCGTAATCAACCTCAGCTCGAAATAATAAGCTTCCGCTCAGAATAATATTGTTTGAGCAGGTTACACAATAAAGCCACAGGGCGAATACTCGTGCTGTGGCTTTATTGTTATTTATCGTTTTGCAGCTTGGTTTAACTTAGATCAGTTTTATTTAGCTTAGTTTTGAAACTCTGCTAATTTTTTAGTGTATTTGTTTTGATAGAACGGATGGTCGGTACTTGCTAACGCTTGTTGTTCCGCTTCGATAGCCTGAGTCATTTTACCTGTAGCGGCATAAACGCTGGCTAACTCATGGTAGGCCGAATGTGCTTTAGGGTAGGCTTTCAGCGTATCTTGATAAACCCCAATCGCTTGCTGTGGTGCTGCTTGAACTAAACTATTACCTAAAGCTAACAGCGAATCAATTGCTGGCACATCAAAGCCATAAACCTCATCAGACAGTCGCTTATAATAGGCTAGAATCGCTTTAGTCCCTTGTTGCGATACTTCTGAATCCGCCGCTAGAACAGTGTGAACATCGTTAAATATCTTCTCGATACCTAATGCCGTCGCCAAGATAGGCTGAGTCATATAATAGCTGCCGTCAAAATGCTTTATTTGATAGTTCAATCTACCATTGGCATTGGTTTGAATAATATCTTCAAGCCTAGCAAACGAATCCAGCTGCCTTTGTTCAAAGTCGCTATCACTGGTGCTAACAAATAGAAATCTTGGTTTGCCGTCCATTTTTTTGAGATTTTTAGGCGCATCATTGAGCACATAAGCAAAGTCTGTTGATAACACTGGGCTGGCAGCAATATAGGCATTAAATAAGCTAGGGCGATTAATTAAGCTGTATAGCACTAAACCTGCATTGCCAGTGAAGCCGTTAAAAATACGAAAGCCATTGGTGCGATAGCGTTTATCAATTGCAGGCAGTAAATCTTGCTCAAAAAAGTCCAATAGCGCTTGATCGCCCTGCTGCTCTATCGCACGCTGTTTTAATTTTCCCAAGCCTTGATGGCCATCGGGTGCTGTAACAATAATGGTTTCTAACCACGGCCAGCCGCCATTATGGCTCATCCAGTCATGCATACCCGCTAAATACAAATGGCTACGAGGATGTAAGTCAAATAACACCACGTAGCGCTTATCGGTTTGCTTGGTATAACTGTTTGGTAAGGTCACCAAAAAGTCGGCTTGCTCGCTAAATAAAGCAGACTTCACACTCAAGGTTTCGGTCGTTGGCGGCAACATTTCAGTAGCGAACACCACACTAGCATGAAAAAAGCTCAGTAATAATGCGCATATAGACAGGCTTTTAGCCCATAAGCTCGGCCATTTGAAATAACGTTTTTTCCCTATTGTAAGCATGGTACCTTCCTGGTGAAACGTGACAGTTAAGTTAACCCGAAGCTACCAGACCACATCACACAAGGCAATTTAGCAATATCTAAACTTAGCTCACATCTTGCATTCAAAGTCATCTAACGAGGATGCAATATCACGAATAGCACTAGCCTTAATCGCCAATAAAGCTTAGGATCATCATTACGTTAATTTATTGTTTTGGAGTAACAAATCTTATGAGTATTAGAGCTATTATCGTTGATACCGCCGGTACCACTACCGATCTTAACTTTATTCAGGATGTGTTATTTCCTTACTCAAGAAAAGCGATGGCTGAATTTCTTGAGCAAAACCAACATAACGTTGTGGTTGATTACTGTATCAGCGATGTTAAAGATATTGCCTTAGAACCAGATGCGACACTCGAACGAGTCACTGAGATTTTACAGCAATGGATCGATGAAGACCGTAAACTAACACCACTTAAAACCCTACAAGGATTAATCTGGAAACAAGGTTATAACCGCGTAGAGTTTACTGGCCACATTTACCCTGACTTTATCGATAGCATTGAGCGCATTAAAGAAAAAGGCATTCGTATTTACAGCTTCTCTTCTGGTTCTGTCGAAGCGCAAAAGCTGTTATTTAGCCACACCGAAGCAGGTGACTTAACCGGTTCGTTCAATGGTCACTTTGATACCCGCACGGGCAATAAGTTAGACAAACAAGCCTACTGCAATATTTGCAACACCATTAGCTTGAAGCCAAAGCAGATTTTATTTGTATCAGACGTAGCAGAAGAGCTCAAAGCTGCTGAAGCCGCCGGCATGACAACTTGCCAAATGATCCGCTTTGCTGACCAACGCCAAGCTACGTGCAAAAAAATAAGCAGCTTTAGTGAGTTAGTGTTCGATTAATACTGACTGATTAGGCATAAAAAAACGACCGTCTAGGTCGTTTTTTTATGCCTGCAAAGTGCCTGTTAACTGGGGAATGCAGGTGAAATACATTTTTTCACTTCAAAATGATAACCATATTCCGCATTGATATCGGGGGTTATCTCAAGGATCTCATAATCATTAAGCTCGACCACATGCGACAACGGTAGTTTTTGACAGCGGGATTTGGCATTCGCCTCCAACTGAAACGCAAACAACGCAATCGCTTTACGCACACTGGTAAAATACTGGCTACGTAAATGACTGTAAGGCTGCTTGGCGATTTCATCAATGGCGTCCAGTTCTTGCTCGCGTTCAACTTGTTTCGCTGTTTTGGGTTCAGACTTGGGTGGTTCTTTCTTAGCAGGGTCTGTTTTGACAATGATCGACAAGCCATCATCAGCAAGTATTTCCGCTTCGGTTTCGGCTTCAACTAATTGCACCACTTGTGGATCATCCAACGCTTTTTCAACCTGACCATAAAGGTCCATCAGCATGGCGAGGTGATACAACACCACTGCCGCAAGAATCACTCGCACCCAAAAAGTTGTACGATGAAAATGCACATGATTAATCAAGCGAAAGTTGGTCACACCAAAGGGACGGAGTATAAAAGACACACCGAACATTAGCGGAAAAATAAGCTGTAGTAATAACAGCACAATACAGCTCATCACCACACTCCATGCCGGAATGTAGAGCAAAATGGCGAAGTTATGGGTGTAATTAAAGCTACTGGCTGCTACGCCAACCACATCGTTAACCACTGAACTTGAGCTAGCCAGGGCAAAATTGGCCACTATCGCATAAAACAGTAACAACACCGCTTTGCCAGCCAAGCTGTGCCACATACGTTCAAATAAATTCCAGAACTCAATCGACATCGCTATCACGCTGATAATGGCCACCCACGCCACCGAGTCTGTGGCAAACAGTAAGACTATCGCCACCAAATACAATTTCTGCGGCAAACTCAGTTTGGTTTGTAATTCAGTAAATCGGCTACTAAACACCGTCCAACATGACGATATCCATAAATTTGATGTTGTTAAAAAAGTCTCTTTTCGCAAGGTGAAAATCCTTATAAGTTCACTGGATATACTCACTGTAATAGCCACTGTCCCTTGTTGTTCATCGTCCAGACTGTTAAATTAACAGATAGAATTTAAACAAGCGTTTAATTTATTAATTCATAACAGAGAACCGCCATGAATGACTTTTTAGCTCAACATTCTATCAGCACAGACATTCAAGTAGCATGGGGTGAAATGGATGCACTACAACATGTTAATAATTCGGTGTATTTTAAGTATTTTGAAACCGCTCGTCTCGATTTCTTTAACCAAATTAACCTACTCGACGATCTAAAAACAACGGGTGTCGGCCCAGTACTAAGTGAAACCAATGCCCGCTTTAAGCGCCCAGTAACCTTCCCTGACTCAATTGTTGTAGGGGTAAAGATCAGCGATATCAATGAAGATCGCTTTGTGATGCATTACACCGTGTTCAGTAAAGCACAGCAAGCAGTGACGACTATCGGCTGGGCAAAAGTGGTGATGTTTAACTTTAAAACCGGCAAAAAAGCCAAACTCACACCAGAATTACTCAGCGCCTTGTTGGAACATGAGTAACAGCATCAGCCATAACATCAATAGCCACATCAACAAGCGGCATTACAAGTAATAGGACAACACACGATGGGCAATCAAAACGCAGTAACCGTGCAACACCAAGCTAGCCAACATCGTTTTGTGGTTATCACTCAAGGTGTTGAGGCAGTACTTGAATATCACTTAGAGGGTCAAAATATTGATTTTAGTCGCACCTTTGTACCACCCGCTTTACGCGGCCAAGGGATTGCCGAAAAATTGGTTCATACAGGACTGGCTTGGGCGAAAGCAGAAAAACTTAACATCAGCGCCAGTTGCAGTTACGTAGCCAAGTTTTTACGTTAATCGCTTCTTTTGTGTTAGTCCTAAGCTGTGCCAGTTAATGCAGCCAATTGCTGACGTACAAAATCTGCAAGTGGCTCGCTTTTTTCAGTTTGGTAATTGTAATGCACCATAGTGGTGGTCGCTTCAGCGGTTTTTTTACCGTGCTGCCAACAGCTTTGTAATATATCAAAGCTGCTATTGCCTAAACGACTAATGTGCGTTTTAACGATAACTTCTTCGCCATAATACGTTGGTGCAGTAAAGGCGATAGTAAAACCAGCAATGATCATGTTCCACTTGGTTAAATCTTGCCCTGGATTTACGATTTCAAAAATTGGCTCACGAGCCGCTTCAAACCACACTGGGATAACCGTGTTATTAATGTGTCCTAACGCATCGGTTTCACAAAAGCGCGGTTTGAGGGTCATGCTAAATTGAGTATCTGTCACAAAGAATCCTTTATTATTATTTTGAGTCCATTGACGTTTTGCTCGATGAACAAATGTCATTAGCCCATTCTAACGACACATCTCACTCGAGGTCATTAAAAAAGTCTGTATTGCGAAGGAATTATGGGGGTATGTTAGAGGAGCAAACAGTAACCATCTAAAAAATTAAATAAAATTATTTTTTCGGTTGGGTATCGTACTCATCTATGATGGCCAAAATCAACTAAACAGGCACAAATGTCATCAAATCTCGGCTTAAAATATTGTCACTCTGAAGCCAAACAACTAGAACTTATTTCCATGTTTAGCTTTGTCTGCAGCAACTTCAGCCGCTATTTCAGCACGAACCTCTTTGATATCTTCTAAGGCATCAAATTGATACTCAACAAAAATTTGATAATATTTACTCTGTAACAGGTAAAGTGACATGAACAAAACAATGACGGCTAACAGATATGCATAAATAAATGTTGCCTGTTCTGCGATTAAAAACACTGTTGGCAAAAATATAATAAATAAAATACAGAAATACCATTTTAAGACTTTTACAGCAAAGAAAGATCCTCTAACAATTGCATAATTGAAGCCACTGAAAATAATTACTAATGCCGCAAAATATAAAAACAGAAGTTCACTCCCTATATCAACTATACCAAAATAAAACTCTAAAATGAGAAAATTTAAAAGCGATATGGCAAGCATCATGAATAGTGTCGCAGCTAAAAAAGCCGCTATAGACTTCATAGGTGGAAATAATCCGACAATATCGTCATCACTTTTCAGTTTAGTTTGTCTTTTCATTAATCAGCGAGCTCCTCATATATACCAATAGCAATTGTTCCAATTGTTCCATTGAATGCGCTACCAGAAACGCTCATTGAAGCTCCAATAGCATCCATTAAATGTAAACGAAATGCATGGGTAATTTGTTTGCCTGTATATTTTTTTATGTTGCCTTTTCGAGCCATAGATTTTATTAATTTACCTGAAGCACCAGGTAAATTAAGGCGGGTAATTTCACGATTTAATCTCTTTTTTTCGGCACGGGATAACCCCTTTAAAATTTCATAGGTATTCTTGCTAGTACCTAATTGCATCATTTTCACTGCTTTTATTGTACCTAAAGCAGCAGCGCCGGCTCCTGCAAGTGAAACTAAATCCAAAGCTGAAGTGGTATATTGGTACCACTCTTGAGAGTCAAAATCATCTTTCAACTCAGGAGAATAAGCTTCAGCGCCTACTCTAATCAAACCATTAAAACATTGAGCAGAACCAGCCGTTGCACCTGCTATTGCTAGATACGTTATTGCACTACTTGTACCGCCGGTTAATGGGATGGCGCCTAAACTTCCAATAATAACTGTCCAACCAAGAACTGCAGTCCCACAACTCCAAGCAGCATTTCCCAATTCACCAACTAATTTCGATTCACGGATATTACCTTGGCTACCTTTTAAATGGGAGGCAAACTCGGCCTGACTCATTAATTGAGGAGGCTCCCTTAGAACGATTTTAATCGGATTTAGCTGGCAAACAGGTTCGAATTTTCTTAATTCAATAATGTTGTATTTGCTATCAATATAAACGATTCCTGCGCCCGCAAGACCCGGTATAGCGTCAATTTTTTTGAACAGCGTTTTTGTATCGATATTAGCTAACACTTTCTGGCTAAATTGATTGTCATAAAACGACTGAGTGCTAGATCTAAAAACAGGCTTTCCATTTACCGTGATAATTTCCATAGTTCCCTCTATGTTGCCTAATTTTAAAATAGAGTATTGTACCTCTATTGGAAATACAGGCAATTATCACTAAGTATTACGAAAAAGGACGCTAATGCGTCCTTTGGTATAAAGATTAATGGTTAATTACTTGCCATACATGGCATTAATTTCACTGTGATATTTGCTGTAAATCATTTTACGACGTAGCTTTAATGTCGGCGTAATGAGTCCAGATTCCATCGAAAATGCTTCATGTAATAAGGTGAATTTTTTGATTTTTTCAAACCCAGCTAACTCATGTTGCAACTCGATTAATCGCTGCTCGAAATGAGCCACCACTTGTGAGTGACGTAACAACTCAATTGGGTTTTCAACATGAATACCTTGCGCTTTAGCCCAAGTATTTAATGCTTCAAATGCTGGCACGATTAGGGCTGACACATAATTGCGTGCATCGGCAACAATGGCGACTTGTTCGATAAATGGGCAACAAGCTACCTTACCTTCAACCCGCTGTGGTGCAATGTATTTACCGTTTGAAGTTTTCATTAACTCTTTAATGCGATCGGTAATATACAAGTTACCTTGCTCATCGATACGCCCTGCATCACCCGTTTTTAACCAACCGTCTTCAAAGGCTTCGGCGGTATCTTGGGGGCGATTGTAATAACCGCGCATCACAGTGTCGCCACGCACTAAGATTTCATCGTCTTTGCCAAGCTTGATTTGCATAGCTTCTAGTGGCTTACCGTTTGAACCTGATACACGATTATCTAAAGTATTACAGGTTACCGTAGCGCAGGTTTCTGTCATGCCATAACCACACAACACCGGTACACCTATACTGTGAAAAAAGCTGGCCACATTAATATCGAGTGCGGCACCGCCCACGGGCATGAACTTTAACCGGCCACCCAACACTTGCTGTAACTTGCTGTAAACCAGCTTGTTAGCCAGCGTCCACTGTGCACTTAACCACAAACTTCCTGAAGCACGACCTTGGCTAACTTCAAATTGGCGTTTACCTACCCGCATCGCCCAAGCAAATAATGTTTGTCTCGCTTTAGGCGCTTGGCCGACTTTATCGTGCACAGCGCTGTAAATTTTTTCTAAAAATCGCGGCACAGCACACAAGGTATGTGGTTTAACCGCAACAAGGGCTTCTTTAATGCGATTAGTGTCGTTTAAATACACATTGTGGCCGCCGCGACATAATACATACATGCTCCAACCACGCTCGAACACATGGCTAAGCGGTAAAAAGGCCAACGACACATCACCCGCAGTAAATGGCAACTCACTGTCATGCTGTTTAATCATCGAGGCAAAATTACGGTAGTCGAGCATCACACCTTTAGGATTGCCGGTGGTGCCAGAGGTATAAATAAGCGTGAATAAGTCGTCTAGGTTGCTATTGGCGAGTCTAGTATTGAGCTCATTGGTAATCAGCGGATTAAATTGCGCCGCTAATACCTGATCAAAATACACATGATTATCGGCATTAAGGGTAACGTTAGCATCAAAGACTACAATGTGTTGCACGCACTCAGCTTGGGCTGCCACTGTGCAAGCCATGTCGTATTGCTGTTGGTTACCAGCAAAAATTAATTTAGCTTGAGAGTCGTTAACAATGAATACCGCTTGCTCTATGGTGCTGGTTGGATATACCGGTACCACAACATTACGAGCCTTAAGGGCGCCAATATCTGCACAGGTCCACTGTGGACAGTTTTGCGCTAAAATCACCACTTTGTCTTGCACTTGTAAGCCAAACTCAATTAACAACTGTGCGACTGAGTCTGTAACCGTATCAAATGCGCCCCATGTCACGGTATGCCAAGGAGCTGGCATGTCAAAGCCTTCAAGGGCAATGTTATTGCCTAATGACTGACCTTGCTGTTGCAGGAGTCGAACTACGTGGTATTGATCTAATGACATATGATAGTGGCCTTTTAGCTTACAAGTGTTCCGCTTTTTGCATTCTACCTGAAGTCGCTAAAAACCATAAGAGCTTTTGCTCTATTTTTGAGCTTAAGGTCACGTTTGTCAGTTATGCTCGATGATTTACGGGGCCAAAACGCCATGTTGCCACAAACGTTTTTTACCCCAAATTAATGCGCCAACACCAACAATAATTAGCGGCACATCAATAAGCAACCATACCCATAAGCTGTCACCGTCACGCACTGCTGCAAAGCTCAACGACACCAATATCGAATGGAGTAACACTATTAGCATTGCAGCTGTGGCTTGCAGGCTATTACGGCTTGCCGCACCCATTCCCAGCATAATTGCACAGCCCCAAAAAGTACTTAGGCCTAAATGCAGTACAAAAAGCCCACCGTATTGAGGATCAATCAAGCTATTGGTAAAACCTAGCACACTGACCATAGCCACTAACACAGCGATGAAACGATACTGGCTGCGGTAAAATGCATCGCGCAATCCACTCAAGCCGCTATAACAAGGCAATAAAAACAGCGTTTCTGCCGCGCGCCAACGCTGAATTCGGCTCCAATGAACAATGGCACAACTGATCACGGTAAATTGCACCAATAAAAATAATGCTGGTACATCAATATCAAATAGCCACGACAGCAGTATTAAACCAAGGGTGATCAACGGTAAACAAAGCAGCATCATCGTTAGCACTGGGCCGATAAAAAAGTTCATCGGATGAAACAACCGCTCAACACGAGTAATCCAGGTAAATCCTTTTATGCTCGGCAGCCACATCCAGCCCATTTGCACGGCGTTGAGGTACACCACACGCGCCTCGTTATTCCAGCTAAGTTGGCGACATAAATGGATCACCCAAGACAATAGCCCAGCAATCAGTATTAGCATCATCCACGTCGGTATCGTGAGTGTGAATTTATCTGAAAATGGCACTGTTATGAATAATAAAAACGATAAATGAAAACTGTTACTGCGCCATAAACAGGCCCATACAAACAGCAAACTGACCACAATGGCTAGCAGTAGTCTGGGGATGACATCGTAAGCAGTAAAACCAATACAGGCACATAGTTGTATCAATAACATACCCACTGCGATGGACGCCGCCTGTATGAATACGTGCTTTTGATAGCCAGGTATTAGACCGGTCACCTCGGTTGCTGCTAAGCGATTAAACTGCCAAGCAATTGCCGCCCCCGTAGACAGTGTTGCCATGGAAAAAACGAGGCTAACAACCTCAGTTTTACCCGTGATAAAACACAAAAAACCCAACATTAGGCCTAATCCTGCGGCACCAATAAAACCGACACTGCCTAAGTCATATAACCACAACCGCAGCATGCCACTGTAAGGTTTACGCCATGCTGAAAGTTGACTGTTTTGCAGCGACTGATTCATCGATGCAGCTCCATAAATAACTGTTCTAGGTTGAGTGATTTTTCACTCTGCACACCCGCAATATTCGATGGGTTACCTTGAGTATCCACCAGCACACTTTGTCCGGTTTGGCTCAATATTTTATAATGTGACGGTAACTGAGCGTTTTCGGCTAAGTTGAGTAATTTAACCTCTTCACGCAAAGCGTCGATTTCTTTAAACAGTATCAGTTGGCCTTTTTTAATCAGGGCAACATGGCTGGCAACGCGTTCTAAATCTGAGGTGATATGCGATGAAAATAACACTGCAGAACCTGAATCGAGCGCGAGATCGAACAAGTCGCTCATAAACTGACGCCTGGCAATGGGATCTAAGCTGGCAACGGGTTCGTCGAGTAATAATAAGGTTGGCCGATACGCCATAGCCATGATCAATGCTAATGATTGACGCTGGCCCACTGATAATTTTTGCACCGCTTGCGTAACATCTAAATCAAAACGTTTAAGCCAATCTTGCTCGAGTGTCATATCCCAGTTTGGATAGAAGCTACGGTGCAACTCCAATGCTTTATCAATGGTAAAGCCTTCATAACCAAAAGGCTGCTGGGGTACGTAACCAATACGTTCTTTTGCTTGAATAGATAAAGCGCTAGGCGGTTCGCCAAGGGTTGAAATATCACCTTGTTCGATGCCCACAATGCCTAATGCGCAACGCATTAACGTCGATTTACCCGCACCATTTTGGCCTAATAACCCGACCACCATACCTGGATAGAGTGTCATCGATAGATCGACCAACACCGCATGACCTGCTGCAGACTTGTGTTTTGCAGCAAAGGTTTTGCTCACATGATTAAAGCGTAAAACGGGCTGTTGTTCGGATTCCATTTTCGACTTCCTAGATAATGTCCTTAAAAATTAGCTCAACTGTGGCTATTCTTTATTCCAAAATTGTTCCAACAATACTTGTAACTGGTCATAATCGACCCCTAGCTGCCGTGCCTGCTCAACTAATGCAGTTAATTGTGGTGCCAACAAACTGCTGCCTGAATCATTATTGGCCGCAGTTCTAGCAGCTACGCGTGACGGCTGACCACGACGGCGCTCAACCCAACCTTGGTCGACAAGTTGCTGCATAGCACGTGATACCGTCATCGGGTTTACCGCTAAATGCTCGGCAAGTTGGCGCACCGAAGGCAGAACATCTTCAGGGTGCAATTGCCCGCCGACAATTAAGCGCACGATTTGATCGTGCAACTGTCGATAGATGGGTTCACCACTGCTGGGGTTGACATTTATTAATTCTAACATTAGCCTTTAACAACTGTATTAATACATTGATACACTCATACACTAAGTGCTAAGGTATCATAATCGTCATGAAATGCAAAAAGGAAACGTTCCGATGATCAACAGGAAGTTTATCAACACAGTCTTAGCCAAGCGGTCAACCCGCTCTGGGTTATGCCAATCGGCAACACGTACTAGCCGATGGCTCGCGGTCGCTATTGCTATTTTACTCGCCAACAATAGTCATGCTGACACATCACAAACCAATGTGGCAGCACCGGCTAAAACCAGTGCTTGTTACTTAGACGGTTTAGACGAGCAATTACAGTGCGGTAAAATAACTGTACTGGAAAACCCTCAGCTACCTGACGGTAAGCAAATCGACATTCATTTTGCTATTTTGCCAGCCATTAAAAACACTCACCCAAATGAAGCGTTACTGGCAATCGCAGGCGGACCAGGCCAGTCAGCCATTGAAAATGCCGCTTTCTTTAATCGCATGTTGACCAAAGTTCGTCAGCAACGCGATATTTTACTGATTGATCAGCGTGGTACCGGTAAATCGAACATTTTATCTTGCGACGATGACACCACTGAATTACTCAGTATGAATGATGACGATCTTGATATCATTGCCATGACAGAAAAATGCCTAGGTCAAATTGATGCCGATGTAAGCCAATACGGTAGTAATACCGCGTTAACAGACTTCGAAGCAGTACGCGAATATTTGGATTACCAAAAACTGCATTTATACGGTATTTCCTACGGAACACGTATGGCACAGCTTTATATGCGCCATTACCCAGAAGCCTTATTAACCGTGACACTAGATGGCGTAGTGCCAATGCAACAAAGTGTTGTGGCGATTGGTGACTCAATAGAACGTGGTTTAAATGTATTATGGCGCGACTGTATAAGTACTCCTGCTTGCCAGCAACAATTTCCTGACTTGGCTGACAAATACAATAAAGTCGACCAACTGCTCGCCACCGCTCCAATAAGCCAACAAGTACGTGACCCACAAACAGATGAACTCAGCGAGTTTTTACTCACCCGCGGCAAGTTTAGCGGCGCTATTAGAATGGCGATGTACATGGCAAACATCCGTGCACTTATCCCGCATGCTATTCATCAAGCGGCACAAGGTAATTACCAACCGATATTAGGTATTTACACATTAACTGCTGATAGCACAGGTATTGCGATGGGCATGCACGCCTCCGTTGTGTGTGGTGAAGACATTCACCGCATTACTGATCAAATGCGTAAAGATGCAAAAGAGTCGTACATCAGCGGTAATATGTTAGATGGATTAGAAAAAACCTGCCAAGCCTGGCCGATACCACAAGTAGATGACAACTTTAGTGAGCCAATTCTCAGTGATATACCCACCTTACTGTTATCTGGCGAACTCGACCCGGCAACACCGCCAAACTGGGGCGCAATGGCACAAGAAAAACTGACAAAATCAAAGCACTTCATTGCACCTTACGCAACACATGGCGTGGCAGGCCAAAGCTGTGGCAATGACCTCGTCGCCCAGTTAGTTGACCAAGGTTCAGTAAAAGACATCAACGGTGAATGCTTACAAAAAGATGTCCGTCGTAGCTTTTACCTTAATGCCAATACCGTTGAAGCGCTACCGGTTATCGACACGCCCACTGACATAGAAACAACAGCACCAGCGAATACCGCTGCGGATAAGGAATAGTCATGATTACTGTTGCAAACTTAACCAAAAAAATTGGCGATGTGCAGGCCTTAGATAACTTAAGCTTTAGCGCTGAGAATGGCCAAATTACCGGTTTACTTGGCCCAAATGGTGCCGGTAAAACCACCTGTTTACGCACCTTATTTGGTTTACTTAAGCCAGACTCAGGCACAGCTACCGTTGATAACATAGATGTTGCAGTTGATCCAATTGGCGCCAAAAAGCAGTTAGGCTTATTCCCCGACCCTTTTGGTTTATATGAACGTTTAAGCCCGCGTGAATACATTAGCTTCTTTGCCGAACTCAGCGGTATGTCGCGCAAACAAGCGAAAGAAGCCACCGCAGATGTGATTGCACAATTAAAGCTGGAAGACATTTGTGACCGTCGCTGCAAAGGTTTTTCTCAAGGCCAGCGGATGAAAACGGCATTAGCACAAGCCATTGTTCATAAGCCAAGTAACATCATTTTAGACGAACCTACTCGCGGGCTTGATGTGATGAGTACCCGTTTGTTGCGCGACATTTTATTGCAGCTCAAAGACCAAGGTCATTGCGTGCTGTTTTCAAGCCACGTGATGCAAGAAGTCGCCGCCTTGTGTGATCGCGTTATCGTGATGGCTAATGGCAAAGTAGTCGCCATCGGTAGTCCTGATGAACTGTGTCAGCAAACAGGTAAAGACTCACTAGAAGATGCATTTATCGAACTTATCGGTACCGACGAAGGGATTGCAGCATAATGAAAATGATACTCGCAATGGTGCGCAAAGAACTCATCGACGCCGCACGAGATAAACGATCGGTTATGGCTGGTTTATATTATGCCATTGGTACGCCGTTGATCATGTGCGGCATGTTCATGGTGTTAATTGGTCAGCTGTCTAGTCCAGAAGATTTAAACATCAATATCAACAATGCCAATAACGCCCCAGATTTAGTGCGCTACTTAAGTAATAACGGCATCAACCACGGTGAAGATGAACAGGCGAACAAAATAATCTTAACCATTAGTGACGATTACGCCGCTAACATGGCCAAAGCTAAACAAGCTGAAGTGATATTAATAGCCGACAATTCAGATGAAAAGCTGCAAAAATCAATTCGTCGACTAGAGCGTCAACTGCAAGCATACAGTGCTGAAATGGGCAGTATTCGCTTAATTGCCCGCGGTATTAATCCTCGGATAACCCAGCCATTAAAGGTCAATATCGAAGACAAAGCCACACCAGACTCTAAAGGTGGGATGATTTTAGGCATCGCTATTTTCACCATGATGTACTCGGTATTTATTTCCGGTATGAACCTCGCTATCGACACCAGCGCAGGTGAGCGTGAGCGTAACTCACTAGCACTATTGTTAAGCCACCCAATGAGCACCCGCGAATTAGTCATCGGTAAAATTATTGCCGTAACCTGTTTTGCTTTGCTCGGCTTAATCTTGATTTTACTGGTATCAAAAGTAGCTTACCCCTTTGTACCATGGCAAGAAATTGGCTTTACCGTCAATATCACTCCAGACTTTATGGGCTTAATGTTCCTTGTGGGTATTCCAGTCGCCTTGATGGCCGCAACCTTACAACTGTATGTATCGTTTATGGCTAAAACCTTTAAAGAGGCGCAATCATACTTAACCATGGTGTTATTTGTACCACTGGCACTGTCAATGGCGGCCAGTTACAACATCGCCCCAGACGTATTGCAGTGGTTACCCGTATCTGGCCAGCAACAAGCATTAATGGACTTTATTAAAGGTCGTGAGATTCCAATGATGCAATTAATTATTTCATCTGTGACCACACTGATCATTGCCATTGCATTAGCCGCGGGCTTAGAAAAGTCGCTTAAAAGTGAAAAAGTCGTCTTTGGTTTATAACCGTTAGCTTATAACGACGAGCCTCAGCCTTAACGAGTAGAGATAAGGCTGAGGTAATTAGCAAGAGAGATTAGCTAGCGCTTTTAATAAGAGTAAGTCAGATAAGAAAGTCACAAATCTATTAACAAAAGAGCATTAATAAGGAGTCATTATGGAAAATGATATCGCCATTATCGCGTTGGTCTTCATTATTGTGGTTGGCACCACTGCATCTGAAATGTTTAAGTATTATATGAAGCATAAGCAGCAAACTGACATGGGCAGTGTTAGCGATCTACAAGCACAAAACCAAGCATTGATTGAACGAGTACAAGTATTAGAGAAATTAGTAACTGACAGTGATTTTGATTTAAAGCAGCAGTTTAAACAGCTGTAACACCGAATCTGTTATGGGGGCCGCTATAAATTTTCGTCGATATGGGATAATAAATAATGCCGTCACAACTGGACGGCATTATTTATTAAATACTGACTTTGCAGTCATTTATTCTCTAGCAACTGCTCAGTCACAGTTACTTCGCTTTAGGTCTAAACGGCTTTATCACCGCTTCATCACAGACTAAAAACGGTCCATCCATTAAATCGATGCAATAAGGAATTGCAGGGAATACAGCATCCAAACATTCACGGATAGACTTAGGTTTACCGGGTAGATTAACAATTAATGAGTCGGCACGAAGACCCGCTGTTTGACGAGACAAAATAGCGGTTGGTACAAATTTTAATGATTCGGCGCGCATTAGTTCACCAAAACCAGGCATCATTCTATCGCACACCGCTTCGGTTGCTTCTGGCGTTACGTCGCGTTTTGCTGGGCCCGTCCCACCAGTGGTCACGATTAAACAGCAGTCTTGATTGTCAGCTAAATCAATCAATGTGGCTTCAATAACGTCACGCTCATCGGGGATCACCTTATAAACAGGTTCCCATTCCGAGGTTAAATACTCATTCAATACATCAATAATCGCCTTACCAGACAGATCTTCATATATGCCAGCACTGGCACGATCGCTAACGGTAACGATGCCTATTTTAGCTTTGCTCATGGTTATCTTTCCCTTATGTGGGGTAAAAGCAGTAATGCAAATATATGCCGACAATCTACCAAAAAAATCGACATTCACAAAATGTTAAACTGATAGATAGATCACCGATTTAGGATTCCATTGACCAAGGCAAACAATGACTTCTGTCTGTGGGGTATTCATACTGAAATAATTGAACTGAGTAATACGGGTTAATGTTTTGGTTTGGCAGCTATTTAATATGCCCAACGATAAACGATGAATGCCATGAGATCCGTCATAATATATGGCCTAGCAACCCGTCAGTATAGCGTAACAACATAAAGCGAGTGAGTTCTATGCATACAAGCAAACAACGTGGTTTCACCCTTATTGAATTGGTGGTGGTCATTATTATTTTAGGCATTTTAGCCGTAGTTGCCGCACTTAAATTTATCAATCTCAAAAGTGATGCGCTTATTGCCAGTTTAAATGGCTTACAAGGTGCATTAAAATCAGCTAACACCTTGGTTTATTCAAAAGCAGTATTGGCTGGGCAGGAAAAGCTCGAGCCTGGTTCGGTGACGGTCAACGGCACAACGATTAGTACTACTGTGGGGTACATAACCTCTCTGAGTGCAAATGTCGCGGTGTCGATTGACGGTTCTTTTGAAGTGATGACGAATGCAAATGATACTATTACCGCAGACTGGGGACTCTTTGATGTGTCAGGAGGTAACGTGTATATTTTCCCTAAGGGATATGACATTAATGGCAACTGCAGCTTGCGTTACTTTGTCGATGGCACTAAGCCGGCCGATCCAATCGTTTATGCCCTAACCACAGGCTGTTAATTGTAGAAGCAAGACATAAATTGGTTTGGTTTGAACTTGGCCGCTAACATCAATAAAAAAAGATGACGCTTCCTGTTATAAAACACTGTCAGACAGCATCTTTTAAAGACGCTTATTTCATGCCTGAATACCCTTTAACATGTTGGGCTAAAATCCCCGTAACCGCCATTTCTGCAACATTACGTAAATCATCATGTGTCGCGCCATCAGCAGCTTGGATAGACATACCTTTAAACAATGTCACGATCAAGGTTGCTAACACTTTCGGCTGACAATCATCAGCTAATTCGCCTCTTTGTTTAGCCTCAGCAAACTGATCAATTAATTCAGATTGATGTTTAGTTTGCAGCAGATGAACCGCTTCTTTAATCCCTTCGCTTGCTTCATTGCATGACAACGCACTATTGATTAGCGCACAACCTTGCGGGTGGCTACAATCGGTGAACTGCGCCGCCGCGCCTACTAATAAAGCTCGAATAACATCGGCAATATGCTCATGTTTAAAGGCGGTATTAAATAGCGAATCTGGGCGGTTTTCATAAAGCTCAATGGCTTTTAAGAACAACTGCTCTTTATTACCAAATGCAGCATATAGGCTGGGTTTTTTAATTCCCATCACCTCAGTTAATTCGCTTATAGAGGTACCTTCATAGCCATTACGCCAAAAAACATGTAGCGCTTGCTCTAATGCAAAGTCGATATCAAACCCACGAGGGCGTCCGACGCAAGCTGCTTTAGTTATTGTCATCAATAGTACCTCTTATATTAACGAATCATTATTTATCATCACGTTAACTGACTAATTTACGATAGATAATTCGTACATCTTAGCACAACGCTAAATCATAGAAAGGGTTAATAATAAGTAGATTAAGCGCTTTTTTTCATCTTTATCAAGCATTGATTAACGCTATTTCATCGTGACTCTCCACGTTATATGCCGTGAAGCTATTTCATCATGCTGATTATTAATCACCTTGTCATAATAATTTAATACCAATCGGTACAAAACTAATTGACAGTTGTATTTTAATCTATATATTACCATGCGGTACAGAACAATTTGTACCGATTGGTATAAAAAAATAGCCAAAGACAAAAGTAACGCACCCAATAGCTTGTTAAATAACGTAAATGCTATGGATTAGAGGACAGCACCATGAAGACGTTAAAATCAATTAAAATCACTTTGTTAGTAAGCCTAACGGCATTGCTATTAGTGGCGTGCGGAAAGCAACCAGCACAACAAGCGAATACACCCGCAGCGCCTAAGGTGGATGTTGCCAACGTACTTTATGAACGCATTACCGAGTGGGATCAATTTACTGGACGCTTACAAGCTCCAGAAAAGGTTACTTTGGTACCTCGCGTGTCAGGTTATATTGAATCGATTAACTTTAAAGAAGGCGCGCTAGTGCAAAAAGGCGATGTGTTATTTACCATCGACTCGAGTGTATTTACGGCTGAATATGAGCGTCTTAAAGCAGAATTAACCAGTGCAATATCAGCTAACCAACTTGCTGAAAATGATTATGAACGAGCCAACAAGCTGTTCCATCAAAAAGCGGTTTCAGAAGAGCTTATTGATACTCGTCGCTCTAATATGCATCAAACTGCCGCTGCTGTAGCATCAGTTAAAGCAGCATTAACTAGCGCCCAACTTAACGTTGAATATACCCATGTTACCGCCCCAATCACTGGTCGAGTATCGTATGCCAACGAAACGGCAGGTAATTATGTCACCGCAGGACAAACGCATCTCACCAGCTTAGTCTCTACGTCGCATATGTACGCTTATTTTGATATCGATGAGCAAACGTATTTAAAATATTCCGCGTTATCGTTCGAGAACAAACGTCAAAATCCACGTTTGGGCAACAATGCTGTGGTGATGGCTCTGGCAAATGAAACCAGTTTTAACCACCAGGGTGTGATCGACTTTGTCGATAATTCGGTTGATCAACAAACAGGTACTATCCGCGTTCGAGCAAACTTTGCCAACCAAGATAATCAATTATTACCCGGCTTATTTGCCCGCATCAGCATTGCTGGTAGCGAGTCATACGACAGCATTTTAATTGACGACAAAGCCATTTTTACTGACTTAAATAACAAGTTTGTTCTGGTAGTAAATGACAAAAACACCCTTGAGTATCGTAGCGTTAGCCTAGGTGAGAAGCTTCACGGTTTACGTATTATTACTGCCGGTTTATCCCCTAACGATACCATCGTGGTAAACAGTCTGCAGAAAGTACGCCCTAACGTCACTATTGAGCCAAATCTCACCGACATGGCCGATAGCGACAAATTAGAAGCATTACATCAAGCACAACGCCTCCTCGATAACCAGCCATTAACAGCAAGTGTTGCTGATGACGCAAGTCAGGGTTAAGGAAACCACATAATGTTGTCTCAATTCTTTATTAAAAGACCAATTTTTGCCGCTGTTCTGTCGCTGCTGTTCTTTATTTCAGGCGCGCTAGCAGTATGGCAATTACCCATTACCGAATACCCTGAAGTGGTGCCGCCAACGGTAGTTGTTACGGCAAACTACCCAGGTGCTAACCCTAAAATCATTGCTGAAACCGTTGCATCACCGCTAGAGCAAGAGATTAACGGCGTAGAAAACATGTTGTACATGTCTTCGCAAGCCACGTCTGATGGGCGCATGACGCTAACCATCACCTTTGCGATTGGTACTGATGTTGATTTAGCTCAAACCCAAGTCCAAAGCCGGGTCGAACGAGCAAAACCTCGTTTACCAGAAGAAGTACAACGCTTAGGCATAGTCACCGAAAAGTCATCACCTAGCTTAACCATGGTGGTGCATTTAACCTCGCCCGACGATCGTTATGACATGTTGTATCTGTCTAACTATGCGGTATTAAAAGTAAAAGATGAATTAGCCCGTATTACCGGTGTGGGTGCTGTGCGTGTGTTTGGCGCTGGCGACTACAGTATGCGTGTGTGGTTAGACCCTAATAAAGTAGCGGCAATCGGATTATCACCGAGCAATATTGTTGCCGCTATTCGTGAGCAAAACCAACAAGCCGCAGCCGGCAGTTTAGGCGCGCAACCTAGTGGCGACAGTGATTTCCAATTACTGATTAACGTTAAAGGCCGTTTATCCAACGTTGAAGAGTTCGAAGACATTATTGTTAAAGTGGGTGATCAAGGTCAGATCACTCGTTTAAAAGATGTTGCCCGGGTTGAATTAGGTGCATCGACTTACGCCCTACGCTCAATGTTAGACAATAAAGACGCGGCTGCATTACCTGTGTTCCAGGCCTCGGGTTCTAACGCGATTCAAATATCTGATGATGTTCGTTCTAAAATGGCTGAGTTGTCTAAGTCATTTCCAGAAGGCTTAACCTACGACATCGTTTATGATCCTACCGTGTTCGTGCGTGGCTCAATTAAAGCTGTGGTACAAACACTGGTTGAAGCATTATTGCTGGTTGTATTAGTGGTAGTGCTGTTTTTACAAACGTGGCGCGCATCCATTATTCCATTAGTGGCGGTTCCAGTATCACTTGTGGGTACATTCGCCTTTATGCACCTAATGGGCTTTTCGCTGAATGCCTTATCACTGTTTGGCTTAGTGCTGGCGATTGGTATCGTGGTCGATGATGCGATTGTAGTAGTTGAAAACGTTGAGCGAAATATCTCAGACGGATTATCGCCCGTTGCTGCCACTCAAAAGGCAATGAAAGAAGTGACCGGTCCGATTATTGCCACCACATTGGTACTGGCGGCGGTATTTATTCCTACTGCATTTATGTCAGGCTTAACCGGACAGTTTTATAAACAGTTTGCGCTAACCATTACCATCTCCACTTTTATTTCGGCAATTAACTCGTTAACCCTTAGCCCTGCTTTATCGGCATTATTGCTTAAAGGTCATCACGAGAAAAAAGACGCACTTACCCGCGGTATGGATAAGTTATTAGGCGGTTGGTTATTTAATCCGTTTAACCGCATGTTTGCGCGTATGTCTAACGGTTACGGCTGGTTAGTGAAGAAAATCATTCGTTTTGGTGCTGTCATTGGTATTTTGTATATCGGTTTAGTCGGCTTAACAGGCTTACAGTTTGCCAATACCCCAACAGGTTATGTGCCTGGGCAAGATAAACAATATCTTATTGCCTTTGCCCAACTACCTGATGCTGCATCATTAGATCGCACTGAAGCTATCGTGAAAGAAATGTCACGTATTGCACTTGAGCAACCTGGTGTCGCCCATGCTGTAGCCTTCCCAGGTTTAAGCATTAATGGCTTTACCAATAGTACTAACAGCGCCATTTTATTTACCCCGCTGGATGACTTTGCCGATCGCAAAGATCCATCATTATCAGCAGGTGCTATTGCTGCCGCGTTAAATCAAAAATTCGCCTCGATTAATGGCGCATTTATTGCGATTTTCCCGCCACCGCCAGTGCAAGGCTTAGGCACCATTGGTGGCTTTAGATTACAAATTCAAGATCGTGCTAACTACGGTTACGAAGAGTTGTATAAAGTGACCATGCAAGTGATGCAAAAAGCATGGGCAACGCCAGAGCTAGCAGGAGTATTCTCGAGTTATCAAGTCAATGTGCCACAACTTGAAGTAAACATCGATCGTACTAAAGCCAAGCAGCAATCGGTGTCGTTAGACGAATTGTTCTCCACCCTGCAGGGATACATGGGTTCGGTTTACGCCAACGACTTCAACCAGTTTGGCCGAACTTATCAAGTGAACGTACAAGCAGATGAGCAGTTTAGACAAACCCCTGAACAAATCGCCCAACTAAAAGTACGTAACAACCAAGGTGAAATGGTGCCTATTGGTTCATTTATTAATGTCACCAATTCATCTGGTCCAGACCGAGTCATGCATTACAACGGTTTTACCACTGCGGAATTAAATGGTGGTGCTGCACCTGGATTTAGTAGCGGTGAGGCGCAAGCTGCAATTGAAAAGATTTTAGCTGAAACCTTACCTAACGGTATGACCTACGAGTGGACTGAGATCACCTACCAACAAATTTTGGCAGGCAATGCGGGCGCCTATATTTACCCATTAATTATCTTGTTAGTGTTTATGGTATTAGCCGCGCAATATGAAAGTTTAAGCTTACCAATAGCCATTATTCTGATTATCCCAATGACACTGTTATCGGCATTAACAGGGGTACTTATCTACGGTGGAGATAACAATATCTTTACCCAGATTGGGTTAATTGTACTGGTGGGGCTGGCAACCAAAAATGCCATTCTAATTGTTGAGTTTGCCAAAGAGTTACAAGATGATGGCATGGAACCATTAGAGGCCATACTTGAAGCCGGGCGCTTACGTTTACGGCCTATTTTAATGACCTCGATAGCCTTCATTATGGGTGTGGTACCTATGGTGTTTTCTAGCGGACCTGGTTCAGAAATGCGTCAAGCAATGGGTGTTGCAGTATTCTCAGGCATGATTGGGGTGACGATTTTTGGCCTTATCTTAACGCCACTGTTTTATTATGCCCTCGCAAAACGAGGCAAAAATAAAACCGAGTTAGCCGAATCGGCCATAACGCACGATTAACCACGTTATTGATTCAGTGATAACAAAAAAAGAGGTCACCTAAGGTGACCTCTTTTTTATTGC
The DNA here is from genome assembly GCF_040310165.1 of Shewanella sp. AC91-MNA-CIBAN-0169. Lineage (NCBI taxonomy): Bacteria > Pseudomonadati > Pseudomonadota > Gammaproteobacteria > Alteromonadales > Shewanellaceae > Shewanella > Shewanella sp. AC91-MNA-CIBAN-0169. The sequence goes on along the minus strand of NZ_JBEOPM010000004.1, from coordinate 48,210 downwards.
TCAATAACTCATTTACACAAATTTGATTCACGATTGCACTTGCGCCAAAACGGGCAGCGCAGGAAAAGCACCTTTTGTCGTACACGTTATCGCACCACACTTAATTGCAAACTCGGCAGCAGTTTGAACGTTCACTCGATTAAGCAATTTTTGTACTAAAGGCCCAGGAGTAAAATATCCTTCATCACGGCCGAGTTCAAATAAGAACCCCGCAACAAAGCTATCTCCGGCGGCAGTAGTATCTATGGCAACAATTTTAGGCACCGGCAACTCAAAGGAAAACTCAGCACTGTGGCATAAAACGGACTCAGCACCATTGGTGACCAAAATTAACCTCACCCCTTGCGCAATACAGAATGCTAAATAATCGTCAAATGATACCCCACGCTCCAGAGCCAAATAGAGTGCTTCTTCTTTACTCATTTTCAACAGGTGTGTGTAACCAAAACATTGCTCTACTCGAGCCGATAACAGCCGAGTGTCTTGCCATAGTGACAAGCGTAAATTGACATCAAAACTGACTAACGTTTGTTCTTTATGCGCTTTTTTAGCACCATAGAGACTGGCGGTGAAAATAGCCTTTTCAGTAAATGTATTTGAACAAAGATGAAAAATATCAATTTGAGACCAATCGATAGCATCAAAATCAGCTTCACGGTATAGCATGTCGGCAGTGCTTTGCCGATTAAAGCTAAACGACCGTTCCCCTTGAGCATCTAAACTAACTAACACGGTGGCAGTAGCAGCATCTGGCACTAATGTTAAACAACTGACATCCACACCTTGTGCTGCCAAGGCATCTTGCAACATCACGCCATAATGGTCAGCACTAATGCCACCAGCAAAATGGCTCTTACCGCCTAATTTAGCGTAACCCACAGCGACATTGGCAGGCGCGCCGCCAGGGATAGGCTCGTGCACTAAACCAGAATGGCCCACTGGCAGTAAATCAATTAATACTTCACCAAAACTCAATAATGTACTCATATAAAACGTCCAAAAAAAAGCCCATTTGCATGGGCTTGTTAACAGGGATTTCTAAAACTAATGCAACTAATACCATTGCAAATAAGATGACTACAACTAGCTGACTAAAACTAGCTGATTACAACTAAGGCAATGACAATAAACGATTAAAACTCGTACTTAACGGTAGCGCTGGTTGTACGGCCGTTAATGGTTCTGGCACGAATAATATTGTTATCGGGTACCGAACCTTCTTCAGCTTCGGTAATACCGACAGTATCAAACAAGTTATTGACGTTAAGCGCGACCGATAACATATCGGTTAGCTGGTACGACGCAAACGCATTGACTTGAGTGTAACCATCAAAACTTAGGTCATTGTTATCTTGAGCATAAGACTCAGTGGTACCAATCAAATTGACCCCAACAGAGCCTTTATCAAAGTTATAACGGCCCATTAGAGAGTAAATAAAATCTGCTTGGCGACGTGGTGTGTTGCCGATTACGCCTGGGTTAAGGGCATCTTTAACAATTTCAGCATCGGTCCAGGTTACGTTACCGCGGAAGTCGAAATCGCCAACGTAGTAAGCACTTTCTAGCTCAATCCCTTTGGCTTCATATTTACGGTCAAAGAATATTTGGCTTGTGGCTTCAAAGTTTTGCTCTTCGGTTTCAGAGTAAAATGCTGTCGCAAATACCGACATATTATCGTAACGATACTTCACACCCACTTCGTACTGGTCTACTTTATCCACTGAGTCTTCGTCAGAAACTGAACCATCAGGACTCACCTTACCAAATAATAAACGGTCAGCATTAGCACGGCCACCATGACTGATACGACCAAATGCAGCTAAATCTTCAGACACTTGGTAGTTAGCACCGAATGAGTAAGATAAGTATCCCCAGTCATAATTCACTAACTGTGGGTTAGCATTATCAATTGACGACACACTTAACTCAGGCTGAGAAATCACCCCATCACGGTTCATATCCACTTGTGATTGCACATTACCCGCATAGTAACCACTGGCATCGCCAGAGTCATAGCGCACGCTACCGTCTAACGATAAATCGCCAAACTTAGATGACGCAGCAATATACGGTGCTTTAATGGTGTAGTCCGAATCGTAATTACGTTGGCAACAATTGCCCCAATAAGGCACGCCATAAGCATATAAACCATTATCAGAGTAAGATGTACCATCTGCGGCAACCACATCTAAAAGTGCGGCATTATCGCCTTGCACTTCCATTAAGTAAGAGTTCCACATCCACGTCATATTGATATTTTGAGTGGCAGTATAAAAACCAAAAGTGACGTTAGAATCGTCAAAAGTCTTGGTTAATTTCATGTCATTGACGATAGAACCAAAGTCATTCATGGTCACATCAAAACTGTGCACCCGCATTGCTAAGTCACTGTCAAAGGCTTGGCCTGCTTTAGCACCGTTAGCATAAATAAGTGTCGAGCCTGCGCCGCCAATACTGCTAGCAATACTTGAGCTGTTAGCCACTTCGGCAGGCATTAACGACATAAAATTACCGCTCACATCCGAGATACGGAAACGGTTTTCCACTAACCAATCGTCACCTAAATCAAATGAGGCTTCTAGTCCCACCGAGTTAACAATCGGATTCATACCATCACGCATATCACCACGACTAATATTGCCGTTAGCATCTAAGCGCAGGGTTGATAACATGTTAGCTGAATGAACCGTATCAGATTGAGCATCAAATCCAGGTATTGAGCTACCATCGGAATACATTGGCATCGGCAAATAACCAATGCTCTTATCATTTAAGTGCTTTACATATAAACGCACATAACCAGAATCAAACTCTTTGGTTAAGTTAGCTTTAATTTGGCCCCCCTTGTTCGCGGTGTAACCAGGGTCACGCGGGCCATCGCCGGTGCGCACAAAGCCACCGATGTGAAAACGCATCGAGTCATTAATGCTGGTGCCGTATTCAAAATCAGTACGCAAAGTATCGTAATCTAGGCCTACAGTAGATGAAATACTGCCAGCATCACTGGTACCGGTTTTACTGATGACGTTAATAATACCGCCTGGTGCATTACTGGCAGCTGTTGATGCTGAACCGCCACGGATTGACTCAATAGTTTGTGTTGTAGAATCAATTCGTAAGAAAATATCCGCATTACCAAATGCAATATCACCAAACTGTAAAATAGGTAAGCCATCTTCTTGAATTTGCAAGAATTTAGCTCCACCAGAGGCAACAGGTAAACCACGTACCGCAATGTTGGCGTTACCTTCACCACCAGTCGATTCAACCTTCATGCCCGGAATAATACGGAACGCTTCGGCTGATGAACGAGGTGAGCTAATCGCTAAATCTTCTGGCGACACACTGCTCACCGACACGCTCGAGTCCATTACACGTGTACCACGGGCTACACCCGTTACCACAATGCGCTCAAGGCCAATGGCGTCTTTCTTGGTTTCCGCAGTATCTGCTTCAGCAGCCCACAAGCTCGAACTAACCATCACAGCTAGCGTACTCAATACAAATTTTTTAGATGTGCTTATTATCATTTTTATGTCCCCACATAGAGTGTATTGATGTTGTCTTATCTCCCCATAACAACATCAGTAATATATTCATCAATCGAACTAAGCCCCCAAACTAGCTCAGTAGCGAGTCAAAAGGTTAAGGTTAAAGTTAAATTCAAGCCCATACTTAATCGATTAAGTTACAAGTTAGCAACTAAATAGTAAATTGCAAGTACAATTTATGTTCAATTATCGTTAACAGGATTAAAAAATCGCCTAAGTAGATGTTTATTAGCTTAAATATTTATAATCGCAGAGGTTCATTATTTAGCGTCAGCGGTCAACAAATGCCCTGACGGATCACGAAGCAGATTGTAGGCTGCCAATAAGCACAACATAAATGCAAAGCCGGTTGCTAAATAAAACCCGTATTTAACATGACCAAATATGTCGCCTACCACTCCCATCAACAATGGACCTAATGCAGCAGAAAGCGCAGTAAAGAATAAAATAACCCCAGCAACCGACCCGTGCTGGTCAACAGGGAAACAACTGATCCCTTTAGAGTTTAATGTTGGATACATCATTGACATAAACAAGCCTGATAAAGGCAATAAAATAACCGCCGCAGAAATGCCATACATCATTGCACCTAAATAACATAGGCTAATTGCTAGGCTGAACCAAAACATCACTTGCTGCCAACTGTATCGATTGAGGATCCAGCCACCTAAGAAACGTCCCAGTGCCCGTAATGTGAAAAAGATTGTTAATGCATACGTCGCGATTAATGCCAACTCACCTTCATAGTTGAGTAATAACGTCGGCATCCATACATAAATGGCCACTTCAGTAGCAACATAAAGCCCAATCGCTAAAGAGTAGCCCAATGCATAAGGGTTCCTCATCATGCTAAACGTACTGGCTAGATTAATATCTTGAGTAGATGAGCGCTTAAGTTGCGGGTATTCAGCCTTATAAGCTAACCAACATAATATTAAACAAAACACCCCTGCACCAAAATACAGATACTTCCACGACACCCCTGTTATCAATAAATAGCTGACAATCGCCGGGCCGACCATGGCACCCACACCAAAAAAGCCTTCGACGGTATTCATGGTACTTGAGTGTTGTTTTGAGTTAGTTGAAATATCACCAATTAATCCTAGCGCACCCGTTTTGAACACCCCAATAGCAATACCGACTAACGCCAATAAACATAGAAAATAATAAAATGACTCACCTAATGCGAACATAAAACTGGCTAGCGCAAACAGCAGTAAGCCAATTAAAATTGTTATTTTCCGGCCTAACTTATCCGCCAGAAAACCCAAAAATAGCCCACTTAATGCGATAAATAGCATTGGCATGTAATGAAATGCACTCGCTTGAGACATCGATAAATCAAATGTGTTAATCAGCTCAGGAATAATCACTCCCACCGCATCAGAAGTCATCGCGAACATAAAAAACATTAAATATGTTAGTATTCTTATCCTAGTGTTACCACTATTCTCATTACTCTTCATATGGTTAACCATACTTTTCACCTTATTGTTATATGTTTTCTTTGTGGTCACACAGTCTATTTATGGCGACACATTCGTCTTCTCCCACAGAAAACGAATTCAATATTTAAACAAAGCCCTTGAATAATGTTTCATATTGGTTAAATATACAACTTAATCGATTAAGTTTTTTTTAAATACTTACTTTAAGAGTCACCAACATGAAAAATAATGTTCAGCTGATCACTTACGTAGATCGTATAGCGCACTCAGACTTAAAAGGACTCAAACAGGTTCTCGACACAGAACTGCATGATCTCTTTGGTGGCGTACATCTGTTACCTTTTTATTATCCGATTGACGGCAGCGATGCTGGCTTTGACCCTATAGACCATGCAAAAGTAGATGAACGTCTTGGTGATTGGAATGACGTAAAGCAGATTGGCCAACAATACGACATCATGGCCGACTTAATCGTTAACCACATGTCAGCAGAGTCTACCGAGTTTCAAGACGTGCTTGCCAACGGCAAAAACTCTGTTTATTGGGATTTATTTTTAACCAAAGATAGTGTATTTCCAGACGGTTTAAGCGCAGAAAACCAAGCTAAAATTTATCGCCCACGTCCGGGGAGTTGTTTCACCACCTATAAACTCGCCGACGGTACACAAGCCGAGTTTTGGACGACTTTTACCTCAAATCAAATTGATATTAATGTGCATACCGCTGCAGGTCAGGCACATTTAAACAAGGTGCTAACGCGTTTTCATGAAAGCAAAGTCGATCTTATTCGTCTTGACGCTGCGGGTTATGCCATTAAAAAACCAGGCACTAGCTGTTTTATGATTGAAGAATCATTTGAATTTGTCGATGAGTTAGCCAAAAAAGCCAACAGCCTAGGCATGACCACCCTTGCCGAAATTCACTCGCATTATATGACCCAGCTCGATATTGCTAAGCGCGTAGACATGGTGTACGACTTTGCGCTGCCGCCATTGATTCTCCACAGCTTATTTAGCCAAGATGTCAGTGCATTAAGCCATTGGCTATCCATTGCCCCACGCAACTGTGTCACGGTATTAGATACTCATGACGGCATTGGCATTATTGACGCTGGCCCGGTCGGCAATAAAGCAGGTTTATTAACAGCGGCAGAAATTGATAACTTAGTTAACCGCATCCATAGCAATAGCAAAGGTGAAAGCTTACAAGCAACGGGCGCGGCAGCCAGCAATGTCGATCTATATCAAGTTAATTGCACCTACTACGATGCGCTTGGCCAAAATGACATTGATTATTTAATCGCTCGAAGCGTGCAATTTTTTGCTCCAGGTATTCCGCAGGTGTATTACACCGGTTTATTGGCTGTGCCTAATGCCATGGAATTGCTGAATCAAACTCAGGTAGGTCGTGACATTAACCGCCCTTATCTACAGGTAAGCGACATTCAAACCGCCATGCAAAAACCGGTTGTTAAAGCGCTATGTGAGCTGATTACTCTACGTAATAACGTCGATGCCTTTAATGGTGAGTTCACCATGACAAACCAGGCTAATCAGTTAGATCTTTGTTGGGTGCATGGCGACAGTTCAACCAAGTTAAGCGTTAATTTTGCCACCAAAGAAGCCCATATCAACATCGTTGAATCTCAGCAATCGACTCACATTGTACTGACTGATTTACTGGCTAAACACAGCGGATAATCTACGAGTGTTGTAAGCTTAAACGTAAACAAGGCGCCTAATTAGGCGCCTTGTTGGTCTCGATATGATTGTCTAGATATATTTGTATCGAACTGTTTGTATCAAAAATTGTCCGGTCATCAATATTACATCAACAACTGCCACCACGAGAAAGTTCATAACCTAACACTTCAGCATGATGGGCATCAGCAATAAACATTTCTGCGGCTTTACGGCCTTTTTGTTCTGAATGCTGGAACACGGTTGTCAGCGGCGGGATAGCTCGTGAGCCTTCATCAATACCATCAAAACCCACCACTCGAATATCTTCAGGGATCCGCAAACCTTGTTGGATTGCCTCGCGCATTAAACTCAAGGCAATGAGGTCACTCATGCACAAAAATACATTCGGACGCGGTACACAATTAAGCGCTTCTTTGGCTGCTATAGCAGCAAAGTCGGCATTACTTTCAGGAATATTCCAAATGCGATCATCACCAAGCTTAACCCCAGTATCACCAATGGCATCCAAATAGCCTTGCAAACGCTGATGTGCTACTGAAGTGTCGATTTCCATAGAATGAATATCATATACGCGGCAGGTTAAGTGAGTGTCGAGCAAGCGTAATCCAAGAATTGCGACCTGATCTTGCTCAGATTGAATTGCCAATTTAGCCACTTCATAGGCACCGGCTTTATTATCGATACTCACCGAAGCACTACGATGAATATTAAAGTCGACCGTCACCACTTTTTTACGGATATTTTTTAATTGCTCGGCCAATAAACGGTTGCGAGGACGGCCATAACAAATAAAACCATCGACAAAATCATTTACGCCATTCACATTGTCAGAACTGCCAGAAAACAACAGTAAATTAATTTTATGTTGCTCAAAAACTGCCGCAACGCCTTTCATAAACTTACTGGCCACGGGATCAGACACCATGTATTCAATACTGTCCGACAACACTAATGCTACCGTATCAAATTTGCCACGCCTTAAAGATTGCGCTGCTTTATTCGGTCCAAAATATCCGAGCTCGTTACAGGCAGCTAGAATGTCTATTCGACGTTTTTCCGACAACTGATCTGGACGATTAAACGCATTAGATACCGTCGCATTCGACACACCTAATTCTTTAGCAATACTTTTTAAGGTCCAATGCTTGGAGTCTGGCATAGTGGGTCCGTTTATGTCGTGGCGTTAGCCTAAAATAGCTATAAATAACATGAATATACTGACGCTAGGCGGTAGAAAATCAAATCTGCATTTCAGATACAGGCCTAGCGTTTAAGCGAAAAACGGCACCAGCTAGTTAAACTGCTGCCAAATTATAAATCGTCTTGCTGTTGAACATGATCAACAAGACTAGCGATCGACATATTTTGCTCAACAGTTGGGTTTTTTAAGCGTTTTGCAAACCAAAAACGAGGTTTCCAATAGATATTATTCAAACTCGAAATTTTTACCCCTTTTTTAGTCGAGGCATGTAAAAAACGGTCATTGCCCATGTAAATACCGACATGACGAACGGTTCGGGTGGTTTTGAAAAAAACGAGATCGCCAGTTTTTAACTGATTACGCGGGATTTCTTTACCTAAAATACGTTGCGAGTTCACGGTACGAGGTAACTTGTCGCCAACAATATTCAAGTAGGCCAAATACACAAACCCTGAACAATCTACGCCATTTCTACTCAGGCCACCTAAACGATATGGAGTGCCTTTCCATTGATTATGAAAACTCAGTAGGTTTGACTCACTCCACTTAGGTGGTTCTGGCTTAAGCATGGGAGGAACCACCACGGGCTTAGACGCGATAACCACAGCAGGCGAAGACGCACATGCAGATAACAACAGCACTAAACAACTAAACAATAATCTTTTAGCCAATTCAACCCACTCCAAACCCCGAAAAATCATCCGAAATATAAATATTTTTGCCGCAATACACAATAAAAATAACCGCCGCACCGCTTAGCGTTAACGAGTCATCATTTGTATGCACTGCACTAAAGCCCGTTTAGCTGCCATTTTATCGATTTTAATTTGGCAGCGTAGCATAGTTCCTTGCCAATTTGACCAAAAAACACTCGCTAACGTTGATGCCGGTAAGTCCGCACGAATATGCCCTTGTTGCTGCCCTTGTTGAATAAGTGCACTCAATAGGCCGATCCATTGATCATAAAGCTGATTCAAGGTTTGATGCAGTTGCGGCGACTGACTACTGACCTCTACCATCAAGTTACCCATCAAGCAGCCGCGTGGTTCACTGCCACTAAACAGCTCGTCAATGAGTTGATGATATCCATTTAGCACAGTAGATAAATTGGTTTTAAAGTTTACGCTTGAATCGATAGCGATAGGTTGAATGCGCTGCTGGAAATAATGTTCAGCCACAGCTGCAGCAAACGCTTCTTTACTGGCAAAGTAATGATAAAAAGAACCTTTAGGAATACCCACTTCGTCGAGAATTAATTTAATACCTACTGCGCTATAACCGTGTAACGCAAAAAGCTTTTCACCTACGACGCATATTGACTGTCTACTCGCTGCACTTTTATTCATTTAACCTCCATTTTTTAGTGATAGGATAAACAAGAATAGACCAGTCGGCTAATTTTAGTTACTGATAAGCTAAAACATGCGCTTTTATCTTTAGATGATTCAACAAAATTGTCCCATCAAAGCTCTATTTCTGGATCAATCCATCATCTATATACGCAACCAAAATATGTTTCCGACAAAACTTAAGCTCAGTAGTGGACTTTGAAAAACCATGTTCTATCAGCACCACGGCATTAAATGCAGCGGTAACCACGCAGGCTTTTCAACATAACATAATTACTATCGGCCAGATTTCTTATAAGCAAAAAATCTACCCAAGATGGAACAGAAAAAACAGCCAATATATGGGTAAATACTGCTTGTACCACCCTGAATAAAACGGGGTTAACCACTATGGGTATTATTGGCTATCGACTCTTTCAATAACTGCATATTTTCATCACGCCGATCAGAATAACTATTGTCCATATGCTCATCGACTAGCTGTTCACAACGCTTTTGGGCTTCATATTGCTTGAGGGGATCCACTTCTTTATCAGTTTGCGCTTGGCACAATACATTGCCACAGCCAGATAGTAACAACACACTTGCCAACGCTAGCCACGACATGACATTTAACAGCGGTTTTATCACATGGTTTGTCATAGAAAAGAGCATCCTTAAGTCACCACTTCACATACTTATTTTAGGCATAAAAAAACCAGCACGAAGGCTGGTTTTAAGTATAACCGAATAAATTATCCTGTTACACGTAACTCATCGACTACATCTTTAACGTCATCGGTATTTTTAGCGATGGTTAAGGCTAAATCACGTTCTGCATCGCTCGACACAGTACCTTTTAAGGTCACAACACCATGTGCGACATCAACGTTAATATCGGTGCCCGACACGTCAGCAGAGAATAATAATCGGGTTTTCACTACAGCAGCAACTTTCGAATCTGTGAGTGAGTCACTTAAATCTTTGCTGTCTTTATCACTGTGCTGCTTCATCACCGAAAGCTCATTGTTAACGTCTTTTACGCCATCTAAGCTTTTAATTAACTCTCCAGCAAGTGACTTATCAACACTGCTGTTAACTTTACCTGTTAGGGTCACGTTGCCATCATGCACGTCGGTATTAATATCAAATGAGTTCAGATTTGCATTTAACAAAAGTGTGGTTTCAGCTTTACCATCGATCCACGCATCTTTTGCATCATCTTGCCAATCTTGTGCTGCATTTGCACCGAATGCCATTGAACCTAACATAATGCTCATTACTACAGATAATGTGGTCTTGTTCATAAAGTTTTCCTCCGTTGTTAATCTCAAGGAATACAATGCGTGAACCATGCCAATTATTATAAGTATCTGTTAATAATGAATTAACAAGTATTCATGGTTATTTTCATCTTACTGATAGATGATAATATCGGACTTTTTTACCGACGCTAGGTAAATTTTTCATCGTTGCGATGAGAATTAATGACTCTTAATTGCATTCGCGGAATAGCCTGCTCTAGCATTAAATGACCCCTCTAGAGAATGAACAGATGACTAATGCCGTACTATTATGCTGTCAGTCAGGTAAACACACGCTAGTCACAAATTAACATCTATTAAAACACGCTGTTTGTGTCGCCGATGGCTAAGTATGAGCAAAAGAGAGGTTTTTCATGGTGTCACAGCTCATTTGTAGCCAAGCAATACCTTCGGCAAGTTGGCTAGCAACACGCTGGTTTTTAGTTTTTCTAGCCGTTTGTTTTAAATGAACCAAGACCTGTTGTTCGGTTTCAACCAATACCGCAATCACTTGGGGTAACGGCTTATGCTGTATAACCTGCTCAGCCTTAGCATAGTGTCGATGTGAGGATTGTTGATGATAAGTTTGACTGTCTATTGGCCTTGCTTGGCTTGTTCGCACCACGCTAAACAAAGGAGTTAAACGATCCAGCATGCATTTTCGAATGTCGGCCATGTGGATAAAAATCCGTTTGATGTTGTAATCGTCCGCCCCTAATGTAGCTTGGGAATAAAATTGTTGCCCTTCCTGGCATAAATCAATTGCCTCATGTAATAGCCATACATCGGACTCAACCTGTTCTTCTCGAGTAAATGATTTCAATGTAAATCCTCCTGCATTCGATAATTTTACTGGCACTTTGTTGGATGGGTTGTGTAACATATACGGGTACAGCACACTTTATTAAGCAAAAACTAAACCATGTACACCCCATGTACATGGGCAAAAATTAATTAACCTTCTAATAGTTAAAGTTATTATAATTTGTCCGGGTCTGAGTTAATTACCTAATTACACGGAATGATCACTTGTGATTGTCAACACGACATCACTGGTAAACATTAGACTTAACACCACAGGGAGTGAATCGGTATGCCACGTCCAACACTTTTTTATCATTTACACCGTCGTCAAGAAGGTGAAGCACGGCTCCTGGCCTTACCGAGTTGTCAGCACTTTAATAAGATTGCTAGTTCAGTTGACCAGCCCTGGTTAGACCAACTGCACAGTAACTCGATAGATGTTGCGATCATTGAATTATCACAGTTAAGCCAACTAGAATACGCAGAGTTAACTGACAGTGCGTTAATGTCTGATATTGAATTCATCTTCTTAAGCGAAGGTAAACCGAATCCTAACTTAGATTACTTAATGTCAAAAAGCGCTGGTTATCATTTTCGTCAGCCTTACGATGCCGACGCAATCAACGACACCTTAGAAGACTTTGCCCAAGACTTGCAGTCACAATCGACAAAACAACAACAGCCATTTTCTAGTGAACTAGACCAATACGGTTTGTTGGTTGGTTCATCGCGGGCAATGCACAAGTTGTATCGTACTATTCGTAAAGTTGCCGTAACCGAAAGCAACGTACTTATTGTCGGTGAAAGCGGTGCGGGTAAAGAGCTTGTAGCCAACACCATCCACCTGGCCAGTCACCGAATCAACCAACCATTTATCGCCATTAACTGTGGTGCATTAAGCCCTGAACTGGTCGACAGTGAGCTGTTTGGCCATGTAAAAGGCGCTTTTACCGGTGCTCATCGTGATCACCGTGGTGTATTCGAGCAAGCAGAAGGCGGTACCTTATTTCTTGATGAAGTCACCGAAATGCCGCTAGAACATCAAGTAAAATTGTTACGCGTACTCGAAAACAATGAATATCGCTCTGTCGGCTCACAACAGCTTAAAAAAGCCAATGTTCGCATTGTTGCTGCCACCAATCGCGATCCAGCTGACGCTATTGATGCTGGGCGTTTTCGCGAAGATTTATATTTTCGTTTAGCGCATTTCCCTATCCTAGTGCCACCATTACGCGATCGTAGCAATGACATCAGTGGCCTAGCACAACATTTTTTAGCCTACCGAAATACTGCTGAAAAACTGACTAAAACCTTTTCAGATGATGCGATTAAACTTATCCAACAACAAAAATGGCCTGGAAATGTTCGCGAACTAAAACACGCAATAGAACGTGCATATATTTTGGCAGAAGATACTATTTTACCGAGTCATATCACGGTGACACCTCTGGAACCATCAACTGAGCCTTTAGCTGACGACGTACAAATACCTGCTGGTATGCGCTTAGATGAACTTGAAAAAGTAGCTATTTATCAAGCGCTCGACAACTCATTGGGCAATAAAAATGATACTGCCAAACAGCTCGGTATTAGCGTCAAAACCCTTTACAACAAACTCAGTAAATACGAAGACCAAACCGGTTCAGACGAACCATAGCGTCATTAAACGTGTTTGCTCGCTTCTGGCACAAGCACATTTAATGACCTGGGTTTGACTTTAATACACAAATCTTCTGATTCAAATAACTCACCATCGATCACATATTGGCAAGACGAATCTGTGTTTAAGTAGATTTTTTTTGCTTGCTCATGATGAATTTGACTCTGTTGATTATCTTCACGTTCTCCAGTTAAGCCTGCAAATAGCAACTCGGTCATACTCAATAACTGTTGTGGCGATGTCTCACTCGATTCAATCCAGGTAATATCTAACAAGCCATCGGTAATATTGGGTTCGCCATTACCTAGCGCTAACAAGCTGGTAAATGGCGCAGCATTGGCTATCACTAGGCTAGTGGTGTTAATCACTTTAATATCGCCACCATCGATCTGCACTCTTATCGACAATGGCTGGTTTTCGCCTACCGCCTCCCACAAACCATTAAGGTAGGCTAATTGTCCTAGGGCATCTTTTTGGTCACGGTCAGCCTTCGCTATCATTTTTTGTTCAAAGCCTAGCCCCACCAGCAACAACATCAACTCATCATTACATGTAGCAGTATCAACACGTTGTGAATAACCTTGAATCAAAATATCAAGCGCTTGCGATACCGGCACCAATTTACTGGCGGCGCCAAACAAAGTATGACTTAGTGCATTGGTGGTTCCCATCGGAATAATACCTAAGAAAATATCGGTATCAACAATCACTGATGCCACCTCGTTAACCGTACCGTCGCCACCACAGGCAACTATAATATCTGCGCCCTTTTGTTTAGCTTGTTTGGCTAATTGCACTGCAGACTTATCTTTGGCGGTATACAGCACTTCAAGCTGAAAGTAATCCGTCAAGGTTTGGGTAATATGGTCTGCTTCATCATGCCATTTACCACCACCAGACACTGGGTTAACAATCAACCAAGCACGTTTGTGAATATTAATTTGTTGCTGACTATGCATTTTTTCTATAGCGGCCAACTGCCATTTATTTAACCGTGCCGTTTGGCGGATACTATTGATGGATTTAAGCACATCATTAACATTACGATTTCTCTCACGGCAGACTAAATAAGCCGCTAATACCAACACCGAACGCCCCCGGCCTAGCGCGCAATGCACTACTACATTTTTACCATTACTGACTTGAGTGTGTAACCAATTAATGGCTTGATTTAACTGCGCGACAGTCGGTACGCTGTGATCTAATATGGGAATATTTAAATAGCCAATATTTTCATCAAACAAGGTCCACTCTAATGCGTCAAATTCGGCAGTAACATCCAAAATTGCATCAATTTTTTCATGCTTAAGTCGGTCAATATCACTGGGAAACAATCGGCAGGCTAAATACAACTGCTTATCTATTTTTTGGATTACGGGCACTTTGTCATGCTTTCTTGCCCAGGCGTTATACAGCTGGCACCCCATTAAAAAGGGAACAAAACTCCAACTGATATACCAAGGAATGCTGCCATCTTGGCTTTTTCGGAAAATGCCTGCGCTATTAAACCAATAAGCTGAACTCACCAGCCCCAAAGATAATGCAACCCAAGCAAAAATAACCTTAAGTAACACATAAGGAAGCGCCACACATAAGCACAAAGCCAATAATGCGCCAACAGTATAATAATATTTAATATGAATACGGGTTAGCATTGTGGTCCTCCTGTTGTAAAAAAAGCAGCACATGTGTGCTGCTTAGGCTAATACTTATCTTAATAACTATCTGGTTATTTCGTCGCTGTCAGTCAAACATTCCACCTCGACTTACATTGGTTTAAATGGAATGACTCTACCTAGAACAATGCATTTTGAGTTGTAACACTTAACGACTTAAACAAATAAAATAGTTAATGTGATTGGTACAATGCTTAACAGTCTGGATCTTCAGCTTTCATACCTTCTTTAACATCTTCACATGTATCTTCAACTGCATTACCGGCATCTTGCATCATTTCATCCACTTTCTCACCTGCGTTTTCAGCTTTGTTATCTGAACATGCTGATAAACCGGCCGTTAAAAACACCATTAAACTTGCCATTGTCAGTAGTTTTAATAAATTCATATTCATCTCCTGGATGATGGTTGTAATCGTATAAACTTGTTTAAGCAGCCTCAACTTGGATTAAGGTAAGGGGTTAATACTATCCTCGGGGAGCTTTGCCTCTAATCGCATTGGCTACTAACGAAATCACTAGCAACACAATAAAAATAAAGAAAATAATTTTCGCGATGCCTGCTGCTGCACCTGCAATACCGGTAAACCCCAATAGACCCGCTATAACGGCTATCACTAAAAACATTAATGTCCAGCCCAACATAAAAACCTCCTTGGTGTACGGTTTACATTGTGATGTGCGTTGAATTTACGCTGACGATTGATACAAATATCTTATCTCTATCGTAAAAATTAACGATTCACACCACGACTATGAATTAGTTAAAGCCAGCATCATGCCAACTTTTAAAAAAAGCCATAAGACCATGATTTTTATGGTTTTAAAATTTAAAGCAAGAAAGTCAATAATGAGAAAGCCATAGATGAGCAGGCAATTTTTACCGATGATACGGTAAGAGTTTCAGGCTATCACGGTTAGATAACGAAATATCGATGTGTAAACAAAAATGCATCTAGCGGCTGTAATGGCTTACCTTTTATGAGGCAACTTAAGTGAAATTAAGGCAGCAAGAGCTATAAAACCACTCGATATCCATAAACAAGCTTCTAAGCCATAGGCTTGATAGACCCAACCTGACAGTATCGTTCCAATCAACCTTCCCATGGCATTGGCCATATAGTAAAAGCCCACATCCAGTGACACGCCATCACTGCCAGCATAGCTAACAATTAAGTAGCTATGCAGTGATGAGTTAATCGCAAACACCGCGCCAAACATTAATAAACCGATGACGACACTTTCTAGCACATAAAAATCGGCATGTAGTGCGACTGCAATTGCGGCAGGAATGAGTAGTAAATAAGTTGCCCATGTAAAAGCAGCTCGGCCGCTCGGCACTTTTCCCTGTCGTTTACCGGTGAAATAAGGTGCAATGGATTGCACCACACCATAACCAATCACCCAGCTAGCCATAAAGCTACCAACCCACCAATGATCCCAGCCAAAAGTTGTGGCTAAAAATACCGGTAATGCCACCACAAACCATACATCTCTGGCGCCAAACAAAAACATCCGCGCCGCCGAAAGGATGTTAATCGACTGACTTTTAGAAAAAATATCTTTGAATTTGGGTTTGTTTTTCGCTTTGCCTAAATCATCTTTTAAGGTCACTAAACTACATAACCATACAATGCCTAATAACGTGGCCATTAAAATAATGGCGCCTGTAAACCCTAGGCCTGTGAGTAACACACCACCTAAAAAGAATCCCACTCCTTTTAAGGCATTTTTAGAGCCCGTTAACAACGCAACCCATTGGTAAAGCTTACCTTCTGCATCTGCTGGCACTAAGGTTTTAATGGCACTTTTGGCGCTCATTTTATTCAAATCTTTGGCGATGCCCGACAGCGCCTGAGCAGCCATAACGTACATGACGGTTAGCATGTCAGCAGGTACAGTTAGCATAGCTAGTGCCACTATTTGCAGGCCTAAGCCAATATTCATAGTGTTATTTAGGCCAAGCCGTGCGCCTAACCAACCACCAACAAGATTAGTCACAACACCAAAAATCTCATAAAACAAAAACAACATCGCAATATTTAACGGGCTGTAACCCAATTGGTGAAAATACAACACCACCAGCATACGCAAAGCGCCATCGGTTAAGGTAAATGCCCAGTAATTACCGGTAATCAATAAGTACTGTTTTATCGATGGTGATAAGGTACGCAATGTATCCAGCCCCATGAAGCTTATTCCTTATCTGCTAAGCCGACTTTACGTGCGAGCTCAGCGGTACGATTAGCGTATCCCCACTCGTTGTCGTACCACACATACAGTTTCACTTGGGTGTCGTTCACCACCATGGTCGACAACGCATCAATAATGCTTGAGCGCGGATCGGTTTTATAATCTACCGACACTAATGGGCGCTCTTCATAGCCCATAATGCCCTTAAGCTCGCTATCAGCGGCTTGCTTCAATAGCTGATTTACTTCTTCAACTGTGGTTCCACGAGCCACTTCAAATACACAATCGGTCAGTGACGCATTGGCTAATGGCACACGTATCGCATGACCATTTAATTTGCCTTTTAGCTCTGGGAAAATATGGGTGATAGCAGTAGCTGAACCAGTGGTAGTGGGAATTAAACTAATGCCACATGCGCGGGCGCGACGTAAGTCTTGATGTGGTGCATCTAAAATGGTTTGGGTATTAGTGATGTCATGAATTGTGGTCATCGAGCCATGCTTAATGCCGATGTTCTCATGGATCACTTTTACCACTGGCGCTAAACAGTTGGTAGTACACGATGCTGCGGTCACGATGGGATGGATGGCTTTGTCGTATAAATCATCGTTAACACCCATCACAATATTAAGCACGCCGTCTTCTTTTACTGGCGCAGTCACCACAACCCGTTTTACACCTTGATCTAAGTAAACTTGTAGCAAGGCTTTGGTTTTTATCTTGCCAGAGGCCTCAATCACCACATCACATTTTGACCAGTCAGTGTCTTGGGTAGCGACATTACGGCTGCAAGGAATGGCTTTACCGTTAATCACAATGGCATCACCATTATGGGTCGCCTCATGATGCCAACGACCATGGACTGAATCAAAGGTCATTAAGTGCGCCAGCGTGGCTGCATCACCAGCAGGATCGTTAATATGCACAATTTCAACATCGTCCCAATCATATGCCGCGCGCATTGATAAACGTCCCATACGGCCAAAACCGTTAATACCTATTTTTATCGTCATAATGGTGTCCTAAGCTTGCTCTCATTGTTAAGTTATCGTTTCAAAGGTTAATCACTACATGCTAACCATTAAATGCATCAAAATATTCACGCTGAACTGGATGAGCTAGCGCCTTGGGCCGCAAGGCTTGTACTGCATTAATGACTTTATCTTTAGGCCAGCCTAAGCTGACTAATATCAGACCAATCACCAATCCAGTGCGGCCCGAACCGCCTTTGCAATGCACTGCAATAATGCCTTGGTTATTTAACAATTCAATAATCTGGGTTTTATGGGCTAACCACTGGGTTTCAAACTCTTGCCCTGGCGCGGCATCGTCAGCAATAGGCAATTGCACCCATGTAATGGCTTGTTTGGTACATTCTGCAGGTAAATATTCTGCTTCATTGCGTACGATTTCATCATCGAACATCAAGGTGACTAGCATTTTTGTACCTGCCGCCTTCAATGTAGCAACTGACGCAGATACAGCTTCATCTTTGGTACCAGGGCACGGAGTAAAAATCAGTTTGGCGCCATTATCTAACGTTAAAACATCATAAGGATGAGGTTGCATGGTTAACTCCAAAAAGTAACTTAAAAAACGCTTTCAACAAATTGGCTCATAAAACTGAACTCACAAAGCGACTAAATCAGTGATTAAACCAATGTTGAGTTCGATTAATAATGGCTACTAGCGATAACATCACCGGCACTTCAACTAATACCCCAACCACTGTAGCCAACGCGGCTCCTGAGTGTAGCCCAAATAGCGATATCGCCACGGCCACCGCCAGTTCAAAAAAGTTAGAGGTGCCAATTAAACAAGCTGGAGCGGCAATGTTATGGGATAATTTAAGCCATTTAGCTGCTATATACGCAATAATAAAAATACCGTAAGTTTGAATAATCAAAGGCACAGCTATCAAGCCAATGGTTTGCGGATCTGACACAATGACTTCAGCTTGAAAACCAAATAACAACACCACAGTAGCCAGTAAGCCGATAATCGACCATGGTTTTAAGGTGGCCAAAAATGAGTTAACTGCGGCTAATCCATGGCGGCGATTAAGCAAGTAACGTGTTGTCACTCCGGCCAATAGCGGTAACAACACATACAGTAATACCGAAATAAGCAAGGTTTCCCATGGCACCTGAATATCGCTCACGCCCAGTAATAATGCGGTAATTGGCGCAAAGGCAAAAATCATAATCACATCATTAACCGACACTTGCACCAAGGTGTAATTAGCATCTCCTTTGGTTAGTTGTGACCACACAAAAACCATCGCAGTACATGGCGCAACACCTAATAAAATCATCCCTGCTATATACTCTTGTGCAGATGCAGGGTCGACCAAATCGGCAAACAACACCTTAAAAAACAGCCATCCTAATGCCGCCATGGTAAAGGGTTTAATTAACCAATTAATAACCACGGTCAGCAATAATCCCCTAGGGTTTTTACCCACATCTTTCATTGCCGAAAAGTCAATTTGCACCATCATGGGGTAAATCATCACCCAGATAAATACCGCAACAACCAAGTTAACGTGGGCGATTTCAAGGTTTGCTATAGCTTGAAAGATATCTGGCTGCCATAAACCTAACAACACTCCGGCCAACATACTTAAACCAACCCATACCGATAAAAACCGTTCAAACATGCCCATAGCAAGACTCCAAACAATGAGGGTACAACACAAAAATATTAATAATATTTTTTACAACACAGCATTAACGACAAAAACTCACCTTGTTCGGTCTATTTTGCATAATGTCTAACCGCTCTAATGGCGACATAATCAACCCAAGATTGTTTTCAGTGGTTTCTGCTATTACTGATTTGGCCCATAGAGGTAAGTTAGGATTGATGCGATAAAACACCCACTGACCGTGTTTTCTGTCGCTAATAATCGCAGCCTTTTTTAACAAGGCTAAATTGCGCGAGACTTTTGGTTGGCTTTCTTCATTTAGCGCTTCCATCAGCTCGCACACACACAATTCACCGTGGTAATGGGTCAGCATTAAGCTTTTTAGGCGAATGTCATCGGTTAGGCATTTATAAAATGTAATGGGATCGAAATCGATTAATCGTTCTGGGGCAGATTGATTGCGATCTTCGATTTTTGTCTCGATGATAATCTCATTCGAGGCCTCGGAAGTGACTTTATTTTCCACCAGCAAAAACATCGACAAACGATTGTTAAGCTCGGTCATGGTGCTTGAAAATGGATGATTACCTGTACGGGATTTAGGATCAGGGAAATCCCATGCCAATTGTTTACCTGCACCAGGGTAACTACGACATTCATTATTAGCTTTTTCGCAAAGGGTAATAACATAATCGAAGTCTTTGCCAGCAAAAGTATGCAAGTGCTTAGACACTAAATCACCCGCATCAATACCAAAGCGAGTAATAGCCTCAATAGTTCGAACATCGACTTGCTCTGGCGATGTCCCGGCACTGAACACATCAAATTGATCAGCCGCTTTATTGCGTAACAACGTCTCAGCCATTTGCGAACGCGCCGAATTGCCAGTACATAGAAACAACACAGTTTTCTTTTTCATAACGGATAAACAAGAAGTAAAAATATACGACCAAGTGTATATATGAAAGTTTATATATACAAGCTCGGGTTAAAAAAAACCTACTTACTGATCTGTAAATAGGTTTCTATTTTTGTCTGTGTGCCTGTTAATCATAGGCTACGACGCGATAGTTAATTTAGCATGAAATCTGGCTATTAATCATTTCTCGTATTTGCGCTAGAGTCGTTTCTTTAACTAGTTGTCCATTTTCAAAAACCACGTCAAGTAAACCTTGAGATTCTTCGAGCTCAGTAACATCATCAAACAATACAAACTCACCATTAACTCGCTCGATTTTGAGTAATCCTTTAGCAGATTTTTTCTTAGTATCTGTTTTAGGATCTTTAAATATCGCCACTCGCTCACCGTTTTTAACCACACTAGTAGCTTTAACTGCTGAACCATGGGTATCACGGGTGACATACTGGTAGCTATAAGAACCAATTCCTAAAACCACTTTAGACGCAAAGCCTTTATCCATTAAACGCTGTAATATCTGACGTTGGCGCGGTAGAGTAATTGCATCGCCATAAATGGCACCGATATGCTCATCAAGTAACTTAAAACCTTTGTCTGTAGTAGTGCCACCAAAAATATCCCAAAGACACTCAATAAGCCCTTTGACTTCAAAGTCCATTAAACTAATGGTTTGCTCTTCTTCAAAACCAAAATACTCCCCATTCCAACGATAAGCTTCATAACCGTTGGTATTAGCATCTTTTTCAGCCTCATTCTGACTGTTAAACAATTCTGCATAATCAGATACTGGAGAGACTTTATATCCGGTCAGAATTTTTACTGGATCACCAGAGTCAGGACGAATAACTAAGGTACCTTCACGAGCCATAATCTCTTGTTTTAATTGCGGTAGATACTCAGTGACTAACGTCCAAAAGTCCCAAGTGTCTGACACGACACTCAATATACCTTTAGGAGATTGTTCTCTCATTAAATATCTAAAAAACGCTATCTCACCTTCCATGATCCAAGAGCATGTCACCGAATGCTCCGTGGCATCAACTGAACACCCCACTAGCTCAGCATCCACATTGGCACCATAATACTTTTCTGCAAATAGTACGGCGGGAATCGTATCGGTTCCAACGAGACCTGACGCCAAATGGCCAAAACCACTCATTGCCGCAGCTTGTTTACCAAACATGCCTCTAAAGCTGAAGTCATGCCCCTGAAAAGGCACAAAATCCATTGGTAACCCGGTTTTTTCTGCAAACTCTTTGAATACTTTCAAATAGGCAACTGACGTTGTTGCACTTGTTTGAATGGGCCAGTTTTCACAGCTCAACACAGTTTCAATCATGTTAGTTAACCACTGAAAACCCTCTTTAGTATTGACAACTGTGATCGGTGGAACCAAGTAAGGAACTAGCGAACCTTCTGGTAACGCTTTAATTTTTAGTGGTAAATAACCTAAATCGTGTAAGTTTTCTAAGTATTTAACATTAACAGGATAACCTAACATTGCACTCAAAATGCGCTTATGGTTAGCAACGGCAGAGGCTTTATCCACGTTAAAAAATTCAGCCCATTCGTCCTGTAAATAACTTTTAATAAAGTACTGTAAACCCACAAACGCGACTTTATCGTTATTCTCAACATTACTTAGCTTGCCACTTCTTGAGGTAAAATTAGCATAAACCTCTGTGACGTCTGGATGATAAGCACGGCTATGAAATTCTTTATAAACATCTTTTTGCATACTTGCAGCTGTAATAGTCATGAGGGTTTCCTTACATCTCGATGATGTGTAAATTAATGTTTTTACTTTGTGTAAACTCTGCTGCGGGTTTAAACGAATCTGTAGTGTAAATCGTATCGATTAACCCTTCAAAAACAGCTAGGCCTTTTGAGAAAATACCGTGGGTAATAAACAATGATATTTCGATGGCACCTTTAGCTCTAAGGACTTTTGCCAATTCAATGAATGTACGACCGCCATCACAAATGTCATCTGCAATCAGCACTTTTTTGCCTTGAACGTCGCCTATAATTTCGGTACTGATGATGTCACCACTTTTAAGATCTCGAATTTTCTGAGCTTGAATAACCTCAGGTTCGCCCTTAAATGCTTCGGCAATCTTAATCGTTTTTTTACTGGCTCCGGCATCAGGAGAGATAAGTGTTAACTCTCCCGTTGCTAAGCGTTGGCATAGCTCTTCGCAACGCATAAGCAATGACAATTGGGGGATATTGACTACTCGGTGTAACAGCGCTGGAGACACATCACTATGGGCATCCCATATTGTGATTTTAGAAAAATTAAGTTGATTGATAAAATTTGCCATAACAGAAGCACCTAATGCTTCTCCTTCGACACATACTCTATCTTGGCGAGCGTAAGGGAAATAAGGGATGACTAATTCAATTGGGATACTGTCATTTGACAGTCTTCTTAATGCATCGACTGCGACCATTAATTTTACAATTTGAGATGAACTGGTTAAACGAGCAAAAATTTCGATTTTTACTGACGTTAACATATCTTCTATATTAAAGCGGATGTGCTCTTCGCCGCCAGAAAAAGTAAAAGTGTCGTAGTTAAATACCGTTTTATTTCCTGATAAATCGTGACTAAATACATTCATGTTAACTCCTTTTAAGATAATGTCCGTAAGACACTATCGAATGTAGCAAAGATTCCAATTTTAAACAAGATCTTTGTGTCAATAGGACACAATTGTTAATGTTTAAGAAAAAAATAGTAACAGCTAATTCAACTAACTGATAATAAAAAATTTACTCTTTTCTAATCAAATGACCAACACGTGAACTCATTGAAATATGGGCAACGACGCCGGCATTGAACTCAATGGCGTCTTGTTCAATACCATCTGAAAATATCACTCCGTTTTCAGGCATTTTTGATGCCATAGAAAAACAAGATTGATTTGATATTTGACCAAAAACGAGTTCGCAACCGGTTTTAATTGAAGGAAATGGCTCCCTAACGGAGTAATAGAGATATGGGCTTGCCCACGGAAAACCTTCTGTAAGTTCATTCTGTATTGGCTGCTTTGCGATGCCCCTAGCGCCTGCCAGAATGCTTTTAAACCAACCCGTAGATCCTAGACCGGTACTAATAATCACACCGCTTGAACTTTGCTCTTCATGTTGCTCATTAATGGATAATGTATATCGTGCGGATGAATGTGTTTTCGGACCAATAAAAATATCGTTTACCGCTAATAGAGTCTGACCTAAATTGGTGTTCACTTCAGCCATCGAAATGTTGTCAGTGGTGACAACACCGCTTAAGGTTTGTAAAACAATATCTTTCAGCTCCCCTATCAAAAAAGGTAGCAGTTTACCTTCATACACTGATGGCATTGGGTTAATTGCAATAACAGGTTGCCCATTAAGGTACTTCAAAGTATTAGCGACCAAACCATCTTGTCCAATCACTATAACAATGTCGTCTGGTGAAAATAGGTAAGTAGACAATACACTTCGTTCAAGTAATTGTACGCGGCTAATCGTTTTAAGATAATCAACAGCAATATTGATTACATTAGTGTAAAGATGATTTTCTTCTTCGTAATCGGTAAATGACTCACCTAAATGCTCAAGATAAAACTTAGCTTGGCCTAAAGTACAATATTTTTGCTTAAGCTCTTCAAGCCGAGTTTTGCGAGTCACTACCACCATTTTTCGGTTTGAAATCATCCACGGCCCCCATCTTGTCGACTAGTTAACGCCAATAATAAATCAGGTGAGAGATTTAGATTGCCAATCTTATTGTCCCCTTGAGTCAAGTTTTCGATTGCCTGTGCAATCAATTGCTCTGGCTTCATGCCACTCATACTCATGACTTTAAGCTTTTCAATATCAATATTTTGATAGGCTTGCATCTGCACTTGTATTTTATATGCTTGCACATCTCCACGTGCCCTTTCGTTTGCAGCATTAATGGTAACTAACTGCTCTAATTGCTTCTCATCTTCAATTTGAGCTTGGATGGTTTCTTGATTAATTTTAAATTGTTGTTGCTTTCGAAGTCGCACAGCTTCTAACTTCGATGTTTCAAGATCCTGCTGTTTCTTTTGAATCGCTTTTTCTGTCTCTAACTCAGACTCTTTAACACTCTTTTCTTGCTCAATACTGGCTAGACGTCTTGCATAAATTGCCGAGTCAGCTTCTTTCAACAAACTTTCTCTAATTTCCGCCTCTAGTGCCTTGCCTGTTTCTGGCGTTGGCTTGATTGCGGTGAGTGATACATCTGTAATCCCAACCCCTAGGCTCGTAATAGCGTCAATACTACCCAGTCCTTGCTTAAGGTCTAACGTCAGTTGTCGAGCGCATGTTAATGCATTTTTTAACGTCATAGACTCAATATGATTACGCAGTAACACTTGTACTGCTCGCTGAACACGTTCGTCTAATTTTTTAGGGTCATCAGAAACATACTGCCCTGTAGGCTCAATAGTGAAATTGAGCATTTTTGCTGCCTCACGTGGCTTTTCAATCCGATAAGTAATTTGTCCCTGAAGGCTTAATTCTTGGAAGTCTGCCGTTTGTAGTCTGAATACAAAAGGGAGTTCTTTACTATTACTTGGAATCGCAACCAATGATGAGCTTGGCGCATAGTAGAAAAAACTGACTCCTACGCCTTCTTGAATAACATTGCCTTTTTTAAATAGCATCAAGTGTGTAGATGGATCTGCTTTTATATATTTTAAACCAAACATAACAACCTCCAATTAATGTCTCTTTGACACAATTATTATTGTCCCAGGGACATTATTGTGTCAATGTTTATTTTTAATTGACGAAACACTGACGAATCATTAATGTGTCGTAAAGACATAAAGAGGTTGTGATAAATAAAAATGACTGAAAAATACGATATCAACCAGTTCAAAAACCCATTATTTACCGTAGATAGTGTGCTATTTACCGTAAAAGATACGGCATTAAAAGTGCTTATGGTAAAGCGTGCTAACCAACCATTTATAGGTTGTTGGGGATTACCTGGCGGGTTTGTTGATATTGATATTGATGACACAACGGATAAAACAGCACTGAGAAAGCTAAAAGAAAAAACTAGTATTGCGCCACCTTACATTGAACAACTACAGGCATTTTCAAGCAGCGATAGAGATCCAAGAGGATTCAGCGTTACCTTGGTTTATTTTGCATTAATTGCTGAACAAGATGTGTCATCGCATATAGACACGGTTGAAGACGTGCAGTGGATTGATGTTAATCAATTAAAAAGCTTATCCATTGCTTTTGACCATCAATACATTATTGAGCAAGCGCAACTGCGCCTTCAACAAAAAGCGTTATATTCCATGGTCCCCGTATACTGCTTGCCTGAATATTTTACGATTGGACAACTCAAAACCGTTATTGAAACTATTATCGGTAAATCGATTCAACGTAAGAGCTTAATTCGTCGTATTGAAGCTTCTGAAATGTTTGCAACGATAGATGAAAAAGTTAAATCCGGTGGCCGTTTAGCCCAACTTTATAAAATAAAACCAGATGTAGACATTGTTAACTTTGAGCGGAATTTAAGTGTTTAAGGATAAGATAAAATAATGCTTATATACATCGACATGGATGATGTGCTCTGTGATTATACCACCGCTTTTCATCAAGCTATTAATCTGACACCATCCATTGCATTTCCGCAGTCACAATATGGTTTTTACGCAAATCTAACACCTATAATAGGTGCCATCGAAAGTGTAAATACCCTGATCAAATCTGAAAAATTTGACCCTTATATTCTCACGGCCCCATCGAACAGAAATCCACTGTCATATACAGAAAAACGAGTATGGATAGAAAAATATTTTGGCATCGCCTTCACTGAAAAGTTAATTATCTGCGCGAATAAAAGTCTTCTAAAAGGGGATATATTGATAGATGATCAATTAAGTGGCAGAGGACAAGATAAGTTTGATGGGCAATTAATACATTTTGGATCGACAGCATACCCAAACTGGAAAAGCATCATGAATACACTAACTCAGAAAAATATGAGTTAGTCATAGCAATAGATTATCCAGTATACATTGAGCCACTTACTAAGTCGTAATGTTCTAAGGTTTAAAGGTCGCTAGTGACGCCTAATTGTAATACCACCACTCAAGCTCTAATCAGCAAAAGTAGTTTAGTGTTCAACTACAGATTAACATCAACTCATCAACAGGCTTTAATGCTTGTCTAGCCAATCCAACGCTAATGGCCACAAAACTTGAGACTTACTGCTAAAAAACTTCATGTGGCCGATTTCTGATAATCCATGCTCACTTGGCGTTAATGTTAAGGTTTGACCATTAAGCTTGGGAAATACCGACATCATGTCTGCTACGTTGGCATGATTAGCAATGTCATCATCTACCGCATTAACCCATAATGACGGCAATGTCAGTTCGTCATAACAATGTTGATACACGGTTTTACCAAAAGCCGTTTTTACATACCCTTTTCCATTACACCATTGCCGTCATTGCTTAGCGACGGCCTTTGGTAAGGGCTCACCCATGCCAACCCATTGCGACTTAGTATGACCAAACAAGGTATTACTCAAAGGTATAAAAGCATTCATAAAAAAGTGTGCTTGTACCAGATAAGACAACTTCATGTTTCGTAGTTGTCCAGAAGAACAGGCAAAATTGAACATTGAGCTTATGTCCATTGCATTGTGCATTAACCCAATCAGTTGACCTCCAGCACTGTGCCCGACCAAGTGATATTGTGTTTGTGGAAATATCGTTTTTAAATG
Source organism: Shewanella sp. AC91-MNA-CIBAN-0169 (assembly GCF_040310165.1). NCBI lineage: Bacteria > Pseudomonadati > Pseudomonadota > Gammaproteobacteria > Alteromonadales > Shewanellaceae > Shewanella > Shewanella sp. AC91-MNA-CIBAN-0169. The sequence goes on along the minus strand of NZ_JBEOPM010000004.1, from coordinate 21,001 downwards.
TTCCAATACCGCAGGCATGTCTTTTTGGCCCCAACACTGTAACGACGCAGTACTCTGGGCAACAGGTCCTAATAATGATCCGCCAATGCCTCGGTTATCAAAGGTAATAACACCATAACCATTATTGGCAAGATAGTTGGCAAAGTTAGCGTAAAATTGTCTTTTAATGCCTGTAGCGGGCGCCATCATCACGGCACCTTTTACTGTTATTGTGGGCTCATAAATGGTGGCAACAAGTTCTACACTATCGCTGCATTTTATTGTTTTTTGCTTCACATTTTGCAGATTCATTGTTTTTAGCTACGCCAATTGGAGGGGGTCATAAATACTGACAAGAAGTACGGATTGATATGCCTTAACAGTGACTAATATCAACGACAATGACAGCCAAAGACATTTCGCATTACGTCGGTTATGAAAATGACCGTTCTTTAATCGCTTTTTTAAAGTTCGTACTGATGTGAGGTGAGTAAAATGGCGTAATGGGTCATCGACGGCCATTAACCTACACTATTAATCAGTAGGCATTTAGCTATTAGGTATTAGGTATTTAGTTAGTAGGCATTGAAAGGTAAACCCTAAAATGTATGCTGTTACATATCACTTTAAACCATTTCCGAAGGTAAGGGTTTACTATACAAATAACCTTGTAAATTAGTACACCCCATAGCCTTAAGTAACTCATGCTGCTCTATGAATTCGACTCCTTCAGCTATCGTACTGAGCTCTAAATTAAGTGCTAACTGCACAATTGTGCGAGCAATAGCGGCATCTTTTTGATTACTCACAATGCCATCTACAAACGATTTATCTATTTTCAATGTATCAATGGGAAAGCTCTTTAAGTAATTTAATGAAGAGTAGCCGGTTCCAAAATCATCAATGGCTAACTTCACACCTAGTTTTTTTAACATAAACAGCAAAGCAATTGCCTCATCGACGTTACTGATGATGGCTGATTCTGTAATTTCAAGCTCGAGTAAGCTTGGTGGTAAGCCGGTTTCAACAAGTGCACTTTTAACGTGGTCAAAAATATTTGCATGGTTGAATTGCAATGCCGATAGATTAACTGCCATGCGCTGAAAATTGGCATCTGCAATGTGTATTTTCTTCGCTTTGTTACAAGCTTCAAGCAAAGCCCATTCTCCAATAGGGATAATCAAGCCGCTACTTTCAGCAATCGCGAGAAAATCTATCGGCGCTAACAAGCCTCTTGTTGGATGATTCCAACGTAGCAATGCTTCGTACCCAATAATATTGCCATTCACAGAGTCAACTTGTGGCTGATAATACAACATAAGTTGATTGCCTAATCTTACCGCTTCACGTAGTTCAGCTTCTATTTGAAGCCGATCCATTAACGACTTATGCATATCATGAGAAAACAATTGATAACCGTTTTTGCCGTTATTTTTCACTTCGTACATGGCTGTGTCTGCATGCTGCAACAAAATATCGCCGGTAGCGCCGTCATCAGGATAAAACGAAATACCTATGCTGGCCGAAATAAACGTTTGCTGTCCCTGAATAAAATAGGGCTTAGAGAGTGAATCGAGCACTCGCTGAGCAATAATTGCGACGTTATCAAATGCTTCTAACTCACATAAAAGCAAAGTAAATTCGTCTCCGCCCAAACGGGCAAGGTGCTCATTTTCATAATCAACTCGGCTGCCCACACTGAGCTCATCTGACATGCGTACCGAGTTTTTAATACGTGTGGCTGCTTCGCATAACAATTCATCTCCCGCTTTATGCCCCAACGTATCGTTTATTCTTTTGAAATGATCTAAATCAATGAACAACAATGCTAATTTGGTTGTGTGACGCTTAGCTAGAGCAATCGCAGAGTCCAACTGCAACAAAAACTTACGTCTGTTCGGCAGGTCCGTTAAGGTATCGTAATAGGCATAATACGCGATTTCTTGCTCTGACTTTTTCCGACTAGAAATATCATGCAAAGTGCCATTAATCCGTGGTTCGCCAAAATCGTAAGTGATATCGGTTCTATCATGCAGGGTAATCACCTCTCCACTACCATGTAACACACGATATTCAATATCATACGACTGCCTGGTTTTTAAGGCTGTTTTAACGGTTAGCTTTAAGAATTCTCGGTCATCTGGGTGGATGATTTCTAACAATTTGGAGAACGTAATATCAATCTCTTGAGGTTGCATACCCAGCATGCGATACACCTCATCAGAGCAGTCTAACTTACTGGATTTGAAGTCCCATTCCCACGAGCCCAAGTGAGCAATACTTTGTGCTCTGGCGAGTTTGTTTTTACTCTTAGTTAACTCTTTGATTGTTTTATTAGCTTTCAGCACATAGTGAATGCGGTGACTCAGCAGCGGCCACTTAACCGGTTTAGTCATGAAGTCTGTTGCACCTACATCAAAGGCCTTTTGAATATCTTGCGGCTGATCTAGTGCTGTCACCATAATAATGGCGACATTATCCCCTTCAGGTAATGAACGGATCATTGAACAGCATTCAAAACCATCCATGTTATCCATCGACACATCGAGTAATATTAAATCTGGAGAGTGCTCAGAAAAAAGCTGTATCGCCTCTTCACCACTACTCGCCTCAATAATACTACCCACTGACTGGTTTAATGCTCGACGCATCAGAATCCGAATGACAGGGTCATCATCAACGATTAGCACCACATCTTGAAGTGTATTTAATAACATTAAACAAACCTCGCTAACTTTAGCAATATTGCCTCTTTCGTTTGTTCAAACACGGGCAATAATGTGTCTGCGAGATGATTGGCATCGCTCAAGTCACCACAACGTGCAAACAACTCTATTTGGCTCGCTAACATTTGAATTTTTATCGCCCCGACATTGGCCGAACTGGACTTTAAAGAGTGTGCAGATTTAAAGACTTGGTCGGCATTATTGTCGACTACGCCTTCTATAATATTTTTAATTAACTCAGGTGCATTTTGTAAGTACAAATCCACTATGCTGTTAACAAGATCGTACGAGTCATCTGGCGAAATTTGTTGAATGTCATCAAGCGGTCCATCAACAAATACTAACGACGCCTCGTCCTGAGTATCTTCGACAACCTCGGAAAGACTCGCAGGTTCAAACACCCATTTATTCATACATTCAGATAGGTTCTGGCGGGTAAAAGGTTTTAACAACGTGTCTTTAGCGCCAGCATTACGGAATAGCCTTTTAACACTTGGTTGGATATCTGCAGTAAGTGCGATGATAGGGGTTTCATGATTAATACCATTCTGACCTAACTCAGTGATTGCTTTAGTTGCAACTATTCCATCAGCTATTGGCATATGGTAATCCATAAAGATTAAATCAAACTTTTTCTCGCTCGCTCGGACAATGGCTTCTTGGCCATTATTAACAATTTCACACTGATGCCCCAAAGACGCTAGCAGACTCTTTACCACCAGCTGATTGACCACATTATCTTCAGCAACAAGCACGGTTGTTGATCGATACGTTGCCTGAACACTCTTATCCGGTTCAACTACTGCAGGAGAAGCGATGAATGAGTTGTCTTGTGGTACAAGTGGAATGCTAAACCAGAAGTTGCTGCCTTCATTTAAGGTGCTTTCTACACCGTAACGGCCATTCATCAATACGACGAGTTGTTGGCAAATGGCTAAACCAAGGCCGGTTCCGCCAAACTCGCGGGTAATAGAGTTATCAGCCTGCATAAAGGGGGTAAAAATACTCTCTAGTTTAGCTGTCGCAATGCCAATACCGGTATCTTTAACTGTAAACGTAATAAAGGTATCTGAAGCCTCCATGTGCTCGCTTATCTGTACCGAAATAGCGCCTTGGTGTGTAAACTTTATAGCGTTTGAGACAAAGTTATTAATAATTTGTCGCACTCTGACGGAGTCACCCAAATAGTTTTCGTGGATCAATGGCGATATGAACACGTCAAAATTAAGGCCCTTTTTCTCTGCCGACACTTTATGAGAATGGCATGCAGAAGTGACAAGATCGGGCAAATTAAATTCTTTAATGTCTAAATCCATTTTATTGGCGTCTGCTTTCGAGAAATCGAGCACTTCATTCAACAGCACCAGCAATGTTTGTGCTGAGTCGTTGATCATTTGAACCGTGTTGGACACATTTTTATTTAATTTAAAAGAGGTCAGTAGATCTGAAAAACCAACAATGCCATTGAGTGGCGTTCTAATTTCATGGCTCATTACCGCTAAAAACTCAGATTTGGCCTGGCTGGCTTTTTTGGCAATCTCAAGGGTTTGTTGTAATTCAAACGTGCGCTCTGATACTCGATTTTCTAATTCATGGTTAATGGTTTCTAATTGTCTACCTCGGGCATCAACCTCGCCGATCATCACATTAAAGCTGTGCGCCAACTGAGAGAATTCATCATTAGACTTGAGGTTTACGCGTTGCGTATAGTCTTTATTATTTGAGATATGTTCTATCACTTCTAACAGGGTATTAAGTGGCTTGGTGAATAACGATTGCAACCAAAACATCACCAACAAGCTGGCAAAAATGGCAAAAATGCTGGTGGATAAAACAAGTACTAAATAGTCGTCTAGTTGCTTGGTGAATTCGTTCATATTATCGGTAATATGCAGTAATCCCACCACCTCACCTTCAAATACTAGTGGGGTATATGAATGCACGCCATCTTGATTAAACTGCGTCAGTTTTTTCTTGGAAGAAATAATATTTAATAACGTTTGCTGATCAATACTACTTTGATAAGCCTTATTGCCCTGATAAGTAGCAAATAGACTCCCAGTAGGGTTATATATTGCCGCATGCATAATATCTGGTTGAGCAATAAGTGCAGATAAGGTTTTTTCTGCTGATGTTGGGTCATTAAAAATAACCGCTGACAGGCTATTGCTCGCAACAATATCACTTAACACCGCCAAGCCTTGTTCGGCCTTCTCTTTTGTCACGGCATATTGTTTAGTGATTAATGATGAAGAAATAATAACAATGACAATAATAGCGATCGCTAGCATTGAAAAAATCAACTTTGTTCGGATTGATGCAAAATTTATTATTTTCATCGCTTTACCTCAAGTGCTAATTTCAATACCTGTGAACTGATGTTTAAGCCTGATGCCTCTAACACCTTACTATTAATATTGAAATATAATCGTTTATCCTGCTCGATGATTTCAATCATGCCTCCTTGCACTGCAAACCCCGAGATATCCGAAACCGTTAAAATAGGTTTATTATCGACAGCCAAAAACAAACGACGGGTTAAATCTCTTGAGTTGGTATCAATGAAGACCACATCACATTGTGCGATTGCACTTGTTTCTGAAAGTTGAATGACTGCAATGGATTGACCGGCCAGTTTTTTATTAGCCAATTCAATAAAACTGTCACGATATTGATTACCAAAAAAACATATTTTCCACGCCGATTTTTCATGGAGACGCGATTCAGGCCACTGAGTAAATTTAGCAAAGTTATAGGTAAACGCCGCTTTTAAATCAAACGAGTCCTGGGCTATTGATGAACGTGGAAGCAGCACAAATACAATCAATAATGAATACAATATCTGTCGACTCAAATTAGCTTTTTTCATTGTCGCGACCTTAAAAAGTTAAAGTCATTTTAACAAAGTAACTTGGCCCTACCCGATAAGGGAATTGTAAGCTTTCTCCTTCATATTCAAGGTGGGCTGGGTGAAGTAAATTTTTCCCGTAGGCCGATAGTGTAGCCTCAGGCGTGATGTCCCAACTCACTCCAATATCAACACTATGATAGCTAGAAATTGTCTTTATACTTGTGCCGTTTTGGCTTATTAAGTTAGTGCTATCGACAAAACGCCATACGAAGTTAACATCAACATCATCGGTAATATTCCAATCAATTATGGTCGACAACATATGCTCTGGTGCGTCGGTATTCTGATTTAAACTGTCACCAAATTCGCTTTGGATAAAGCTGTAATTGACTCTAAACTGAAGCGCATCCGTTGCAGCCCATAACGAAGATAACTCAGCCCCATAGTTATATCCGTCCAAGCTATTTCCAAATAGGTAATGTTGCGAAATGTAATTAGGAAATGTACTGAAATCTGTTGCAGCTATTGAAGTACTGCGCAGTTTGTCATAATCGTTATAAAACACGGTAGTATCAAAAGACCATTGGCTTGCCGGAATAAAACGATACCCCATCTCGTATGAGATAATTTCTTCGGATTCAAAGTTGTCGTTACCCGACACCCATACCTTAACCAGTGGGGCCTCGTCAGAAGGCGGTATATTCAGGCCATTTACAGATATATTATTTTCTAATCTTGACGGGGTTCGCACTGCTCGAGCAATAGAAGTCCATACACTGTTTTTTGCATCTAACTGCCATCTAAGACGAATATTGGGTTGAACTTCAAAACCAGTGTAATCATTGCGTTCAAAGCGTGAAGCCAGAGTAAGCCACAACTCGTCTTTAACTAACATAATATCGTCACTGATGAATGCACTCCACAAATCAGTATTTGTCGAGAAAGCCTCACTACTTTCTAGAATAGGGCTGGAGCCGAGATCATCTTGTATATAACGATATCCTAATCCCCAAACAACATTATGATTTTGTCCAACAATTAACTGATGTTGAAAATCAACATCAAATGTTTCACTGCTTAAACCATATAAATTTTCATCTCTATTTGCATAATCGTAATAGGTTTGTACGCTATATTCAGAGGTTGCCGATAATGCTTTGGTGTACTTTGATAACAGATTAAAGCCATCACTTTTGACTTCGTCAGTATAATACTCTCGGTATAGCGGCGCGTCTGTTGATGCAATATTAGGTGCTTGCTGCATCTTCGACGTATAAAAGTCGCTGCTTAACGTGAGACTTGTGTCTGTCTCAAGCTGAATATCAATGCGCCCACCTAATTGCAGATGCTGCCAGCTATTATCTTTGCCAGCATCAGCAAATGGTACCAGTAAATCACTCTCAAGATCATTTGGGTCAAGCTCAAACGAATCTCTTTCATGGCCTTTTAAATATACTCTCGACGTGACCTTGTCAGACAATGTCGAACCATAACGAAAACCAGCAAAACCTTGTTCATAATCTCCGGCACCTAGCTCTGCATAGCCTCCTAATGTGTCGGCACTGTGTTTGGTAATAATGTTAATCACACCATTAACCGCATTGGCGCCCCACAAAGCAGCACTTGGACCACGGATGACTTCGATACGTTCAATATCTGCCATAAGCGTGTCTTGCACTTCCCAATAAACACCGGAGAAAGCTGGAGAATAAAGGGTTCTACCATCCATCAATACCAATAGTTTGTTATTGTAGCGGCCGTTAAAACCACGGCTACCGATGGCCCATTTTTGTGAATCAATCTGCGCAACATGCAGCCCTGGCACATCGCGAAGTGCTTGTGGGATTGAGGTTGCCCCAGAGCGACGAATACTTTCGCTGGTGACGACATAAATTGCAGCGGGTGAATTAGATAAAAGCTGTTTTTGCTTTGATACAGAAGTCACTTCAACATTCATTAACTCTTGTAGACTGAGATCCAAAGAGTCTGATTCAGCCGCTATAGCTGTAGAACTTGCAAGAAAAATACATAACGCAGAATAACAAGTCATTTTCAGCTTTAACATATTCAATAATTCCTTCGTCAAGCTAAAGGCAGGCATGCCAATCTGTTGATTAAATAATTTACATCACACTTTCAACTTATTCGATTAAGTTGAAAGTGTGTTGCACAATAAACATAGCAATATTACCTCAACAACTCACGAAAAATGAACCGTCGAAGGTCTCAATTTTGAACTTATGCTAATTTTTGAGGACACAAATATAAATATCGGCCAATGCAACAATATCATTAGCAAGTTGCCGTTTTTGGGCTGCGCCGAAAGATTAAACATAATCGCTGATAGAAAGATTGCTCACGATAATATCGCGTCATGCTGCGATGTATTATGCTAAACGATAACCTTTTTGGCGGTGAACAATTAATGATGTTAACGCTTAACCTCAAGGGCTAATTTTAATACTTGGGAGCTGATCTTTAATCCTGACTTTTCTAACACTTGCATATTAACCTTGAATTGTAATCGCTTATCTTGCTCGACAATTTCAATCATCCCACCTTGCATTGCAAAACCGGTAATATCCGAAACCGTTAAAATAGCTTTATTCTCTACCGTCAATAATAAGCGATGTGTTATGCCTCTAGAATTAGCGTCAATAAAAACTACATCACACTGTTCGATTTTACTTGTGTCTGACAACTGAATAATCATGACAGATTGAGTGAACAGTGTTTTATCAGAGAGCCCCATAAAACTATCGTGATATTGATTGTTGAAATAACATATTTTCCACGCGGATTGTGCATCAAGACGCACTTCAGGCCATTGAGTAAACTTAGCAAAGTTATAGGTTAATGCCGCTTTTAACTCGAATACGTTCTGCGCCATAGAGACTTGTGGAAGCAAAATAGCTCCCACGACTAATAATGAATACAGTAACTGTCGACTTAAACTGGAACTTTTCATTGTTGCTACCTTAAAAGGTCAAAGTAGCTTTGAGGTAATAACTTGGCCCCACACGATAAGGGAGCTGATAACTCTCTCCTTCATACTCAAGATGTGCTGGATCAAGTAAATTTTTACCAAACGCTGACAGTATGACATCAGGCGTAACCTTCCAGTGCAGCCCTAAATCGACTCCGCTAGTGCTGGTAATTGTCTTAGTACTGAGGTCATTAATATTTAATACGTAAGCGTCACCAACAAAACGCCAAACTAGATTAAAGTCAACATTATCGCTAATACTCCAATCCATCATTGTCGATATCATATGCTCTGGAGCATCAGTATTTTGACTTTGACTTTCACCAAACTCATTTTGAGTAAAACTATAGTTTATTTTGAATTGGATAGTATCAGTGGCAGCCCACTGAGATGACAATTCAAATCCATAGTTATATCCATCAAGATCATTACTGAATGTTAAATATTGCGAAATATAATTGGGAAATGTGCTTAAATCTGTTGCGCCAGCTGGAGCGCTGCGCAATTGGTCATAATCGTTATAAAATATTGCTGAATCAAATGACCATTTTTTTGCAGGCGTAAAACGATAACCTACCTCATAAGAAATGATCTCTTCAGATTTATAATTATCATTACCAGCCACCCATATACTGACCAATGGCGACTGAACTGAAGGCGGTATGATTTGTGAGTTCACCGATAGATTATTCTCTATCCGCGACGGTGTTCTGACTGCGCGAGCAACAGAGGCCCACAGATTATTTTTTTTATTCAACTGCCACATCAGGCGAGCATTCGGTTGGACCTCAAAGCCAGTGTAGTCATAGTGTTCAAAACGTGACGCTAACGTCAGCCACAACTCATCTTCGACTAACGTAATCTCATCACGAACAAATGCACTCCACAAATTGGTTCGTGTCGATTCTGGCTCGCTACTTACGATAATACTGCTTTGGTCGAAATCATCTTGTATAAAACGGTAACCAAGCCCCCAGACAATACTATGATTTTGTCCAACAAGTAGCTGATGCTGAAAATCAACATCAACCGTTTCACTACTAAATCCGTACCAGTCATCATCTCTTTTTGCATAATCGTAGTAGGCTTGAAGGCTATATTGAGAGGTCGACGATAATGCTTTAGTGAGTTTTGATAATAGATTAAAGCCATCACTGCTTATTTCATCACGGTTAAATTCACGATATGAAGGCCCAACTAATGATGGGTAATAGGAGGTCTGCTGCATTTCAGTACGATACACATCACTGCTCAACATGAGGCTTGTGCCCGTCTCGAGCTCTATATCAACGCGACCTCCAACTTGAAAATGCGTCCAGTCATTTTCTTTCTCGACTGTGGCTAATTGCTCCGCAAGAGCTCTATCGAGATCTTGCGAATTATACTCAAGCGAGTCTCTGCTATGGCCTTTTACATACACTCTTGATGTTGCATTGTCAGACAATGTGGAACCATAACGAAAACCAGCAAATCCTTGCTCATAATCTCCGGCCCCCAATTCTGCATAGCCACCAGATGTATCTGCACTGTGTTTGGTAATAATATTAATCACACCGTTTACTGCATTGGCACCCCACATCGCTGCGCTAGGCCCGCGAATAACTTCGATGCGTTCAATATCGGCCATAAGCGTATCTTGAACCTCCCAGTAGACACCTGAAAATATTGGCGAATACAGGGTTCGGCCATCCATCAATACGAGTAATTTGTTGTTATAGCGCCCATTAAAACCTCGGCTGCTGATAGCCCACTTTTGAGAGTCAATCTGCCCTACATGCAGCCCTGGTACATCGCGAAGCACTTGCGGGATTGAAGTAGCACCTGAATTACGAATATGTTCGCTTGTGATGACATAGATTGCTGCGGGCGAATTCGACAAAGACTGTTTTTGTTTTGATACCGAAGTGACTTCGACATTCAGTAACTCTTGCAGACTAAGATCGAGAGAGTTTGATTCGTTGGCAATTGCACTGTAACTAGCCAAAAAGGCTAATAGCACGGAATAAGAAACAAGGTTCAACTTTAACATTTTCAACAATTCCCTTATTAAGCTAACGACAATTGTGAGAGTTTACTGACTAAAGAATAAAAAGTTCACAATTAATTTACACGATTAACTTACACGATTAAGTTGAAAAAGTATGTTACAGGATAAGATATTAAGTAATTTTTGAGTGGTAGATCTTGTGCAGAACAATAAAAATTATTAGTGATCGAAATAATGACAAAAGAGTTTACCCATAAGGAAACCCTTTAATCAGCTTTTCGTTTAACGTCGTCCTGAATTCAGCATGTAGCATCGTTAAAAATGAGTTGGCCACTACGGGTCATTTGCACTTACGGGCAAACTTTATTGTCACTACACACAATTAAACTGCCAATCCTGCAGCAACACCAGAGCTCCAAGCCCATTGAAAATTAAATCCACCTAACCAACCACTTACGTCCATTACCTCACCAATGAAATACAAACCTGGTACCTTATTAGCTTGCATGGTTTTAGATGACAATTCATTGGTGTCAACGCCGCCTAAAGTCACTTCGGCAGTGCGATAGCCTTCGGTGCCATTCATAATAATAGACCAGTCGTTTAAGTCGTTAGCAAGTTTTTCACGCTCGCCGTGGCCGAGCTGATTTAAAGCTTTATCCAGTTGAGACTCGTCAAATAGTGTTTCAACCAAACGCTTAGGTAACCACTGGCTTAAGGTATTGCGTAGGCTTTGCTTTGGATGATGTTTTAGTGCAAATTCAATTTTATCTAACGCGTTTTCACCCGGTAATAAATTGATAGAAATTGCTTCACCTGGCTGCCAGTAATTAGAAATTTGCAGTACTGCTGGGCCTGATAGACCTCGATGAGTAAACAATAACGCTTCGCTAAATTGAGTACCATCTTGGGCGGTAATGGTTGTTGGCACGGCAATACCCGATAACGGCTCAAAGCGCACTTTTTGTTCGGCATGCCACGTAAATGGAACTAAACCAGCACTGGTTGATAACACCGTTAAACCAAATTGCTCTGCCAGCTTATAGCCATAAGGCGTAGCACCTAATTTGGGCATGGATAAACCGCCAGTCGCTATCACTAACGACTCGCAGCTAAAATCACCATTTGAGGTAGTTAAATTAAATCCTGTATCCGTTTTAGTAACAGATAGCATTTCAGTACGCAGCTTTACTTTAGCGCCGGCCCATTCGCATTCAGTCATTAACATGGTGACGATTTCTTTGGCTGAGTCATTACAGAATAACTGCCCATGCTCGCGCTCATGGTATTCAATACCATGACGTTCAACCAGCTCAATAAAATCGCTTGAACGATAGCGAGCTAATGCCGATTTGACAAAGTGTGGGTTGCCACAAATAAACTGATGTGGTTCAACTTTTTGGTTGGTAAAGTTACAACGCCCGCCACCACTGATAAGAATTTTTTTACCAGCTTGTTTGGCATTGTCTAGCACCAATACATCACGACCTCGATAGCCCGCAGTAGCAGCACACATTAATCCTGCCGCGCCGGCGCCGATAATAATTACGTCATGATGTTTCACGTTTTACTCCACACTTTAAATGGGTTGTTTTGTATTTAATTGATAAATATTAAATGCAAAAAAGGATGCTATTTTAGCATCCTTTTTAGTATCTATTCACGGTTAACTTAGCCGCTCTGTTGCACTATTTTTTCAGCGTTTCAGATTTCTTGTCTCGACTAAGTAACTCTTTTGCTGCTTCAACCGGTGCTTTACCTTGGTATAAGACTTGGTAAATTTGCTCGGTGATCGGCATTTCTACCCCTAGGCGCTTGGCTAAGGTAAACACTTCTTTAGTATTTCGATAACCTTCGACTACTTGACCGATTTCTTCTTGCGCGGTGATAACGTCTTTGCCTTGACCTAAAGCCAAACCAAAACGACGATTACGCGACTGATTATCGGTACAAGTTAATACTAAGTCACCTAAACCCGCCATACCCATGAAGGTTGATGCATCGGCGCCGATAGCTTCACCTAAACGGCTCAGTTCAACTAAACCACGAGTAATGAGTGCGGTACGCGCATTTGCACCAAAGCCAATACCGTCGGACATACCTGCACCAATGGCAATCACGTTTTTAACCGCTCCGCCTAATTGTATGCCGATAAAATCGTCATTTGCGTATACACGCAAGCGTTTTGGACTATGAAGCAATTCGACTAAGTCATGGGTAAACTGTGGGCAAGTACCCGCAACCGAAATAGCGGTAGGTAAACCAGCGGCTAATTCTTTGGCAAAGGTAGGCCCAGATAACACAGCTAGTGGATAATGTTCACCTAATTGCTCACGAGCAACATCTTGTAATAAACGGCCAGTTTCAGGCTCTAAGCCCTTGGTCGCCCACACAATACGTGCGTCGTCACGCAATAATGGTTTTGCTTGCTTAAGCACGTCACCAAATACATGGCTTGGTACAACAACCAAAATATTCTTGCTGGCGGCTAAGGCTTTGCCTAAATCAGCTTCGATGGATAAACAATCAGGAAACTGAATGCCAGGCAAAAAACGTTCATTACTGCGGCTTTCCGCTAATACTTGCATGCTTTTAGGATCGTGACCCCAAAGCAATGTCTTATGGCCATTGCTGGCTAAAGAAATAGCAAGGGCGGTGCCATAAGACCCCGCCCCTAATACCGTAATTTCGGCAGCGTTATTCATAAATTACGCAGTTGCTTCTTCAGTTGCAGCAGCTTGACGCTGTTGAACGTACTGAGCAAATAGAGCATCAAAATTCACTGGAGCAAGGTTTAGTTGTGGGAAAGTACCACGGCCAACTAAGTTGCCAACTAATTCACGTGCGTATGGGAACAATACGTTAGGGCAATATGCACCTAAAGAATGGGCAAGTTGTTGCTCAGTTAAACCCACAATCGAGAAAATACCCGCTTGCTGAACTTCACATAAAAATGCGGTGTCTTCGCCATTTTTAGCGGTAACAGTCAGTGATAAAATCACTTCGTATGTGTCGTCAGACAATTTGTTGCTGCGAGTATCTAAATCTAATTTTACTTCTGGGTTCCATTCTTTCTGGAAAACAGCAGGGCTGTTTGGCGTTTCAAAAGACAAATCCTTTGTATAAATACGCTGAATGTTGAACTGTGGTGCTTGTGCTTCGTTGTTTGCTACTTCAGCCATAATTTCCTACCTATCAATGTTATTTAGCTTTTCTGTGAAGCTAATTGTGTTGGGCTTTCACACTCAATGCATAAAGAATTAATCTAACATTAGTGCTATCCCGTAAAGTTGATCCAGCTCGATAAATGATAACGAACAAGATCTTGATAATAAACCGTGTTAACTCATACCCAAATTCGTTAACACCGAATACCATTAAGCAACCATATTAACGCTTGCTTTTAACTACTGGTAAATTAGCACCTTGCCATTCGCCCATGCCACCTTTAAGGTTAAACACGTTTTCAAATCCTTGTTTAGTAAGAAGTTGAGCTGCTTGTGACGATGTCATACCTGAGTTACATACTAATATAATGGGGCTAGTTTTAAACTTTTCAAGGCTAGTGACTTGATTATTTTTAATTTCTGATAAGGTCACATTGAGTGAGTCAACAATATGGCCTTTCTTAAATTCTTCTTTGCCACGCACATCAACGAGTTTGGCATCTTGCTTATTCACCATGAGTGTTAGCTCTTGATGACTGACATTTTTCACTTTTGATGTACCAGATTTAATGACACTAACAACAAGTGCTACAAACAAGCCGACCCACGCTAAGCTTAACATTGGATTCGCTTTAAAAAATTCCATATATTCTTGCATAATTACTGATTTCTCTGACGATGACTAAGATGAGATGGCCTCGAGTATATCGTTTTGCTCGGCAGTTTTCATTAAAGAAACACCTAAAATAAACGGTTTACGCCGAGTTATTCGTGACTCGCCCCTCGTTATCAGCTGCTTTAGTTATATCTTCAAACCTATATGCCTTTTGCACACTATCGATAAGTAGTAATATTCATACAATTGAAATTTTATAACACTTCTATTTTAACTTAATAAGGTACTTGCAAATGGCTAAAAAACGTCCACTCGCATTACTTATCCTTGATGGTTGGGGTTACAGTGAAGACACGCAAGATAACGCGGTTTTTCATGCAAACACTCCTGTCTTAGATAAGCTCAATGCACAATACCCTCACAGTCTTATTTCAGGTTCTGGTATTGACGTCGGATTACCCGATGGTCAAATGGGTAACTCTGAAGTTGGCCATATCAATATTGGTTCTGGCCGAATTGTTTATCAAGAACTCACCCGCATCAGTAAAGCAATTGTAGACCATGAGTTTGAACAAAACGCAGCACTTTGCGATGCAGTAGACAAAGCCATTGCCGCAAATGGTGCTGTGCACATTATGGGGCTATTGTCTGCCGGTGGTGTACACAGCCATGAAGAGCACATTGAAGCTATGTGCCGTATGGCTGTTGAACGCGGCGCAACAAAAGTGTACTTACATGCCTTTTTAGATGGCCGTGATACGCCACCTCGTAGCGCTCAAAATAGCTTGGTCCATTTTGATGAGCTATTTGCTGAATTAGGTCATGGCCGTACAGCCTCAATTATTGGTCGATATTTTGCCATGGATCGTGATAATCGTTGGGATCGCGTATCGCAAGCCTACGAATTAATCACCGAAGCTAAAGGTAAGTTCGCTTATGCTTCGGCACCAGAAGCGCTTGAAGCGGCATATGCTCGTGATGAAAACGATGAGTTTGTTGCAGCATCTGCCATTGTTGATGCGCAAGGCGAAGCTGCCGTATTAAGCGATAATGATTCACTGATATTTATGAATTTCCGTGCAGATCGTGCTCGCCAAATCACCCGCACTTTCGTGAATCAAGATTTTGACGGGTTTAAACGTAATAAAACACCAAAAATCAACTTTGTGATGTTAACTGACTACGCTGCAGACATTAATGCTCCGGTAGCCTATCCATCGAGTGATTTAGTCAATACTTTAGGCGAAACCCTGCAAAATCAGGGTAAGACCCAGCTGCGTATTTCGGAAACTGAAAAATATGCTCATGTGACTTTCTTTTTCAATGGTGGTAAAGAAGAGCCATTCGAAGGTGAAGATCGCATTTTAATTCAGTCGCCCAAGGTCGCTACGTATGATCTGCAACCTGAAATGAGCTCGACAGAATTAACCGATAAATTGGTCGCCGCGATAGAATCTACAAAATATGATGTCATCATTTGTAACTATCCAAATGGTGATATGGTCGGCCATAGCGGTAACTTTGATGCCGCAGTTAAAGCTTGTGAAGCGGTTGATGCATGTATTGGTCGTGTCGTCGAAGCGTTAGCTAAAGTTGATGGCGAATGCTTGATTACTGCCGATCATGGTAATGCCGAAAAAATGAAAGATCCTTCTAACGGACAAGCATTTACAGCTCACACCAGTAACTTGGTACCGTTCGTTTATGTCGGTCGTGATGCCGTGATAAAAGATGGTGGACGCTTGAGCGATATTGCGCCAACTATGTTAACCTTAATGGGCCAAAGCATCCCGAAAGAAATGAGTGGACGCTGTATCATTGACCTTAAAGAGTAAACATTAACTCGTGATAACTCGTTTATTTATTAAAGCCAGCATTGTTGCTGGCTTTCTAATCTTTTCATTTACGGCAAATAGTGCTGATTTGTCTTCACGCCAGTCGGCTTTGAAGTCTATTCAAGCACAAATAAACCAACAACAAAATTCGCTCAAAGACACCTCAAGGCAACGCGAGAAGCTTATTGCGTTACTAAAAAGTGACGAGCAAGCGATTGCAAAAGCAGCTAAAAAAGTCAATCAATCACAAAATTCGTTGACTGAAGTTAACGCCAAACTTAGCAACTTGGATAAACAGCAGATAGATTTAGCCAAGCTTAAAAAAAGTCAGCAAGACACCTTATCAAAACAGTTATCTAGCGCTTATTTGGCAGGTAATCATGATTACACTAAGATGATGCTGAATCAGCAAAATCCGGCCACAGTTGAGCGCATGCTGGCGTATTATCAATTTCTCAACAATGCCCGCATAAAAGCTATTCAACAACTCAAGCAAACTAGCATTGATCTTAATAAAGTTAAGCAACAGCAAGTAACAGCAAAGCAAAAACTCAATGCTTTAGTGATAGATCAAAAGCAACAAGCGCTGCAATTAACCAAAGAGCAAGGCCAACGCCAACAAACATTGACTCAACTACAAAGAACCTTATCCAGTAAAGGTGCGGAATTAGAGCAACTGCAAATAGAAGAGGCAAGTTTAAAACGTATAGTGCAACAAGCAATGCTTGCCGCAAAAGCCAATCCAACCATGGATGGATTAGTCAGTCAAAAAGCCAAATTAAAATGGCCAACTAACGGCAGAGTGAGTAAACGATTTGGTAGCAACCGTTCTGGACAAATTGTTTGGAAAGGAACTGTACTTGCCGCACCTGAAGGACAAAATATCAATGCTGTGGCATCAGGAAAAGTTATTTATGCCGACTGGTTACGTGGTTTTGGTATGGTGTTAGTTATTGATCATGGTAAGGGTTATATGAGCCTATACGGTCACGCCCAAACACTATTAAGACAACCTGGGGATATGGTGAAAACTGGCGAGTCTATTGCGCTTGTTGGCCGTTCAGGTGGGCAAAGCGAACCAGGGTTATATTTCGAAATCCGTAATAAAGGTAAGGCTGTCGACCCAGCCTATTATTGTCGTTAATAGCAAAACACGTACTGCTAATATTCAATGGTTCAACGTATTACAAGGTATAGCATTATGCCTTGCCAAAGAAAGCGGTTAACGGCCCGATTAATTAGCACTATATCAACGGGCATAACTGTGTCTATAATCACGCCGTTATGTAGATATCATTGAACAATATAACTCACACAACCAGATAAGCTAAATTCGTGCGAAACCTACTATTACTCCTACTATGCTTATGTAGCATCATGCCCGCTACAGCGACTAAATTAGCCATTATCATTGACGATATTGGTTATCGCCTAACTGACGAAGCAGCATTGTCATTACCCACTTCGATCACTTTATCGGTGCTGCCCCATACTCCACTAGGACAAAAACTTGCGCAAGATGGTTATCATAAAGGTCATGAAATAATGTTACACCTACCAATGCAAGCCTTAAATGGCAAAGCTTTAGGACCTGGAGGGCTAACCAATGATATGAATGAGACACAAATTAAACAACAGTTACAAAATGCGTTCTCTAATATCCCGTTTGCTAAAGGGGCTAATAATCATATGGGGAGTTTATTGACTCAAATGGATGAACCGATGTTATGGGTAATGCAGAGTTTAAAACAGCAGCAGTTGTTTTTTGTCGATAGTTTTACCACTAAATATACCAAAGCCAGCAACAAAGCGATGCAGCTTGGAGTACCATCACTGAGAAGACACATATTTTTAGATAACGACATTAGTGAACGTGCGCTTGAACGTCAGTTTCAGCAGATGATTACGCAATCCAAACGGCAAGATAAGCTGGTTGTTATTGCACATCCTTACCCAGAGACCATTCGATTTTTAAACGCTAATTTAGCTCGTTTGAACGATAATGGCATCACATTAGTACCAACATCTCAATTATTTGATGATATGAATGTCACGACAGCAAGTCTGCCTAATCCAACTGCAACACTGAAATAGATAAGTCAGGTAGTGTAGATAAAATTTCCGTTTTATTGGATACAATATCAGCTAAGGTATATTGATCAAGTACCGCCAGATAAGCTGTAACAGCCTGACCCAACACGCCTTTTAATTGACATATTGGCGTAAATCGGCAATAAGGTGAGTCACAATCAATAGGTGATAGTGAATGCTCTAAATCACGGACCAATTGCCCAATTAACACCTCATCAGCAGCTTTTGCTAATCTAAAACCACCACTTTTACCTCTGACCGTCTGCAAATATCCCTTTTTTCCCAATTGATGGATAATCTTGGCTACATGGTTTGAAGAAAGGTCAAACACACTAGTCACTTCAGCTATTCGAAACAAACTTTCGCGTTCAGATTGCACCGCAAGATACATCAAAATGCGAATACCAAAATCTGTATATCGGGTTAATTGCATGATCTAAAATATCCAAGGTAAGTAATAGACGCAGATTAGCATGTTGAAGACTCTAAATCAGTGATCAACCATAAAGCTTGTTCATTTGTGGTGCCGCACACATCAATACTTGCACTAAACTCAGCACAAACATCTGGACGTTCTGATTGACCAAAAATCATACACAGATTATCGGCATTTAATTGAATACAACGCACCCCAGCAGGTTTCCCCATTGGCATGCCTGGTATTGCACTAGTGATAGAAGGCGCAATGCAGCAGGCACCACAACCCAAACGACAATCCATAACTTTACCCACTAAATAAAAAGCACTGTATTTTACAAGAATGTACTCTTAACGACATGTTTAATTACATTATTGGTATCGAGAATAATTGAAATAGTCGCCGAGCTAAGGCAAGTTACTCTCGAGCATTTCTTCAACCACTATGCCATTGTATATTAGATCACATTTTTAGTTCTTAAGCATTAAGCACACAACAACCATAGTGGTACATTATACCCTCTTATAGAATAAGGAAATTACCCATGAAACGTCCTGTAATTCTCGACTGTGATCCCGGTCATGACGATGCCATCTCACTTATTTTAGCGCTTAGCTCTACAAAGCTTGATGTATTAGCTGTCACCACCAGTGCAGGCAACCAAACACCAGACAAAACCTTAAACAATGCTTTACGTGTACTAACACTATTGGGTCGTCATGATATACCCGTTGCAAGTGGCGCCCCTAAGCCATTAGCTCGTGATCTGATCATTGCAGATAATGTTCACGGCGAGAGTGGTCTGGATGGACCCAAATTGCCCGATCCAGCCTTTGCACCTGTAGAACAAACGGCTATTGAACTGATGGCCGATAAAGTGCGTAACAGTAAGCAACCCGTCACACTTGTTCCAACTGGACCGTTAACTAATATTGCGCTGTTTCTAGCTGCTCATCCTGAGTTACATTCAAACATAGATAGTATCGTACTTATGGGTGGTGCTGCAGGTGTAGGTAATTGGACTCCTGCAGCTGAATTTAATATTTTTGTCGATCCAGAAGCTGCAGATATGGTATTCAAATCTGGCTTACCGATAGTCATGTGTGGACTAGATGTCACCCACCAAGCTCAGATAATGGATGAGGATATCGAGCGAATTAGGGCTATTAATAATCCTATCGCGCTATGTGTAGCTGAATTACTCGACTTTTTTATGATTTATCACCGCGACCCCAAATGGGGATTCACCGGCGCACCACTACATGACCCTTGCACCATCGCATGGTTACTTAATCCATCACTGTTTACCTCGGTCGATTGTTGGGTGGGTGTTGAAACGAAAGGTGAATATACACAGGGAATGACTGTGGTTGATCGCTATCAATTAACCGGTAAACCGCACAATGCAAAAGTACTGTTTAATATTAACCGAACAGGTTTTGTCGACTTTATCGTAGAACGTCTAAGCGATTACTAACAAACTCATGCCATGCAGATAAAAGTAACCTGCATGGCAATAACTGCGGATAACTATTAATATCATATTCGTTATCTGCAGTACCAATACCGAGCAAGTGTCTATATTCAACCATTTTCCTCTGCTTAATTAGTTAACAATTAGTATTCCCTAAAACTAACTACAGCAATAAACAATGAACCAGCGGCCCATACGACAAAGACTATTTTATTATCTCTATAATCCACACCCAATAATAAATGGTACACAATCTCGATAAACTTTTAATCTAACTTAACTAACACTCAGCTTTTAGCTATGTATATCAATTTGGAGTTAATACCAATCCTATTAAATATGTGATCTTTCAGCGGGAGTTCAAAGTGCTGTAGGCAAGGCAGATGATTGAATCGAATAGTGATTCTCGGTAATAAGCTCCTGCGTTACTCTACCTCCAGCATCTGACCGCCATGGATGGTGGGGATGTCTTATTTTTTATGGAAAAAAATATACCATGCCGTCGTATTTTGAAAACATCTAACAAAGCATAAAGGACTTTGAAACCCGCCAGAATGGAGTCTCTCAGTTATTCCACTTCTGTGTTACGTCTATTTAAAAGAGAACAACCATTTCTACATCAATGCGCCTTGAATTGAAAAACCTGAGAGACGCTGAACTGACCAGATATTTAATGAGATTGGTATAACACGTAAATTTCAGATACAAAAAAAGCCTCGTCGTTAGACGAGACTTTGATGTCATGACAAAGCAGACAATGATAATAAGAGTGGACCTAAACCCCCGTCGTGACGGGTCACTTTCTATTGATTGAGAGTCAACCGTCCAAATAGATTGGATGAATGCAAAGCAATACCGGGAACGTTGTTGG